>NZ_JBHZAV010000069.1:0-50080 GCF_042754445.1 Embleya sp. NPDC059213 | reverse complement strand
GCCGATCGACGGGGCGGCGCTCGGCCGAGGCGGCGGCGGGGGAGTGGCGGGCGCGGCGGGGGCGACGGGGGCGGGCTCGGGAGCCGGGCCGGCCAGGTGGGCGGCGGCCACCTCGCGCCACTTGGCCTCCCAGCCGGCGGGGGTCGCGCCACAGGCCGCGACGATCGCCATGGTGACGCCGAGCGAGGGCAACATCGCCCCGGACAACGCCGCCGTCAGGACCGTCTCGTCGACGCCCGCGCGCCGGGCCAGTTCGGCCGCCGGCACCTCACCCGCCGTGTCCCGGATCGCTCTCAGTGCGGTGGCGAATTCGATCAGCGGATCTGGCTGAGACATGGGTGCTCCCCCGTACCTGTTTCCTGAACCCGTGGTGATTGCGGGTCACATGATGATGGATCACCTGGCTCGAAAGCACCTCGGCGACAAAACCGGAAGCAACCCGTAGCCATCGCCGGCCGGCCCCGACTGCCGGGGCACCGAACCCGGTTCGGCACCCGAGCAGGCTCGCGAACACCGACGCCGAAACCACGCCGCCCGGCGTCCGCCTCGGCGCCTCGGGCCGACACGTGCCGGAACTGTACGCCCCGGCGGGCTCGTTCCGAATGCCGACGAACCGGGAGCCCGCCGGCCGGGGCGGTGCAGCGACCCACGACGCCGGGCGGCCACACCGGTGCCTCCGTCTGCGTCGCCCGTCGGGCCGGCATCACAATCCGGCCCACCGGCACCCGCTCCCCGGCGAGCCGGAGTCGTTGACCGTAGTTTCCTTACGTCATATAGTTACTGCATGTTGAGTGTCGTGGGACTGCGCAAGCGATACGGCGAGGTCGTCGCGTTGGACGGGTTCGAACTCGACGTGGGAGTGGGCGAGATCGTCGGGCTGGTGGGGCACAACGGGGCCGGGAAGACGACGTTCGCGCGCGCCGTGGCGGCGCTTTTCCGGCCGGATGCGGGGGAGATCCGCATCGACGGTCGGCAGGTCACCCATCGACGGCGTCTGCCACACGAACTCGGTCTCGCCCCACAGGAGTTGGCGCTGTTCCCGACCACCGCGCGGGAGAATCTGCGCTATGCGGGCCGGCTGTACGGCCTCGGCCGGCGGCTGCTCGCCGAGCGGATCGAGGAGGTCGCCGAGGCGCTCGGGCTGACCGAGCTGCTGCCCCGGCCGGTCGAGGAACTCTCCGGCGGTCAGCAGCGGCGACTGCACGCCGCCGCCGCGATGTTGCACCGGCCCCGGGTGTTGCTCCTGGACGAACCGACCGTGGGTGCCGATCCGGTCACCCGCGAACTGCTCCTGCGCGCCGTGCGGGTGATGGCCGAACAGGGCACCGCGGTCGTCTACACCACCCACTACCTGCCCGAACTCGACGTTCTCGACGCGACGTTGGCGGTCGCCGACCACGGTCGGGTGATCGCCCGGGGTGCGCGGGCCGAGTTGCTGGCCGCGCTGCCCGGCCGGGTCACCCTGACCTTTGCCGACGGTGCCGGGCTGCGCTTCCCGGGCGACCTGCGCGAGCAGGACACCAGGGCCGACGGCGACGACGTGGTGATCACCGCGATCGACCCGGCCGCCGCCGCCGCGCGGCTGCTCGCGGCCAATCCGGAGCACGCGGCGCGGTTGCGCTCGATCGCGCTGGACGCGCCGTCCCTCGACGACCTCTATCGGGAGTTGTTGACCCGCAATGGCGCTTGAACTCGCCGGTGTCCGCCGGTTCGCGGCGGTCGCCCGCCACCAGTGCGTCCTGATGGCCGGCGACCCCGGCCCGCTGATCGCGTTCACCGTCATCCCGATGGTCCTGGTCAGCGTGATCCGGCCGATGATGGTTCTGCTGGCCGCGGTGCGGCCCGACGACGGGACCGACGGCACCGCCCAGGCCACCGCCGGGATGGCGGTGATGTTCTCGCTGTTCGTGCTCAAGTTGGTCGGCGCCGGCTTGCTCGACGAACGCACCACGTGGCACACCTGGGACCGGGTCCGGGCCAGTCCGGCCCGGCTGGGCGAGATCCTGCTCGGCAAGGCCGCACCGATGTTCGCCTTCCTGCTGGTCCAGCAACTGCTCCTGTTCGGCTTCTCGGCCGGCGTATTCGGGCTGCGCCCGGCCCGGGGGTGGTGGCCGGTCCTGTTGGTGAGCGTGGCGTGGCCGCTGTGTGTGCTGGCGCTGGGGACCGGCGCGTCCACCCTGGTCCGTACCTCCGCCCAGTTGAGCGCCGTCGGGGACATCTCCGCCGTGGTCACCACCATCATGGCCGGCGCGCTGGTGCCGTCGGCGATGTTGCCCGGGTGGATGCGGCACCTGGGTCCGTGCACCCCCGGCTACTGGGCGATGAGCGCCTATCGTTCGGCGCTCACCGGGCGGGCCCCGCACGGTCTCGTCGTCTCGCTCGCGGTGCTGGCCGGGTTCGCCCTGGCCGGACTGGCGGCCGGGGCCTGGGCCGGTCGGCGGGCGTCGCGCTGATCCCACACCACAAGCGCCGCGGCGGCGATGTCCTCGTGCGTGATGGTCACCGCGATCGCCGCCCCCTCGTCCCCGCCGGCCGCCGCCCGCGCCGCGCCGCCCAGCAGCACGGTGGGCCGATGTCGGCGCCGACACACCCCTTCCGGCGCGGGACAACCGGCCTCGTCCGGCAGGATCTCCACCTGCGACCACACCGGCTCGCGCACCCCCAGCACCGCGAACACCGCGAGCTTCGCGGCGTACTTCCCGGCCCAGGACAAACTCGCCGACCCCCGCGCCAGGTCCAAGCGCTCGCGGGCGGAGAAGACCTGCTCGGGGGCGGCCGGCAGCACGTCGTCCGGACACCGGCTCGGCAGCGGCAGCACCACCAGCACGGCGCTGCCCCGGTGGTCGCGAAAACGCGAGACGGCGAGCCCGGGGGGATACCCCGGACCCGCCGTCCGCGCCGCCGGGGGGTCCGCCTCGACCGCCCGCCCGTCGGCATCGCTCATCGGGGCACGACCCCCGCACCGCCGTCCGGCGCACCCAGCACGGTCGCGATCACCGCACCGCAACCGACCGTGCCGATCAGTACCCGGCCCACCGGCGTCGAGCCGACCCCCGCCGAGAAGCGGGCGCCGTCCGCGGGCAGCCGCAGGTCGCCGCGCATCGCCGCGATCGCGGCGACCGCGTCCACCAGGCCGCCCGCGGCCATCGTCTCGCCGACCCGCCGCCGGGTGTGCCCGATCGGCGTCGAGTCCGGCAACAGCCCGGCCAGCGCGTGCAGTTCGGCCTGTGCCTCGGCCCGATCCCGGTCCGCCCCGGCGGCCAGCACCCAGTCGATCTCGCGCGGACCGCGACCGGCGGCGGCCAGTGCCCGAGTCGCCGCCGCCGTGAACGCCGCCGGATCCGCGACCCGCCCGGCCCGAAAGTCCGCGCCGCCCGCCTGCCCGGTGCCCTCGACCACGGCCAGCGCCCGCCGGCCGCGGGCCCGGGCTCGCGCGGCGGACTCCACCACGACCGCGACCGCGCCGTCGGCCCACCGGCCGGAACCCCACCACCGGGTCTGGGCGTCCAGGACCGCGTCGGTGATCTCGTCGCAAGCCACCACCACCGCGTATGGCACGTCGCCGCGCGAGACCAGCGCGCACGCGTGGTCCAGCGCCTGGAGACCGGCCGTGCCGCCGGAGAGAAACGTGATGGTCGGCCCGCGCAGACCCAGGCAGATGCCCAACGTCCCGGGTGCGGAGGTCATCGTGGTGCGGGCAAACGACGATCGTCGTTCCGGTACCAGCAGTTCGGACAACGAGCGGCCGAACTCCTCGACGCTGCGCATCGGTCCGCCCGCCGTGGCGAACATCAGCGCCGCCTCCTCGGCCGGTCCGTCGTCGGTACGCGGATCGATGCCCGCCTCGCGCAACGCCTCCCACGCGGCCAACGCCGCACGGCGGGTGTAGTCGTCCATCCGGCGCCACAGCGCGGGCAACACCTGTTCCGGCCGGACCGGTTCCGGGTTCGCCGCCTCGGCCGCCTCGGCCGACGCAGTCGAGCGTCCCGGCGCCGGTGCGCCGCCGGCCAGCGCGGCCAGCAGCGCGGCGTGTCCGGTGCCGGTCGGGCCGACCGCCCCCACGCCGGTGAGCACCGCCCGCTCGCGGGCCGCCCGGAGCCGGGGTCGGGTACGCACCCCGGTGGGCGAGGCGAGCAGGATCGAGGCGTTGTTGCCGCCGAACGCGTAGCTGTTGGACAACACCACCTCCACCCGGGCCGACCGGGCCAGGTCGGGGACGATGTCGATGCGGTCGTCGAGCGCGCCGCCCGCGCCCGCCGTCGGCGGCAGCACCCCGTCGCGCAGCGCGAGCACCGACGCGACCGCCTCGATCGCCCCGGCGGCGCCGAGCGTGTGGCCCACCGCGGACTTGACGCTGCTGATCGGGACCGAGCCCACCCGGTCGCCGAACAGCAGGATCATCGCCTCCTTCTCCATCGCGTCGTTGTTGGCCGTACCCGTGCCGTGCCCGCTGACGTAGTCGACCCGCTCCGGGCCCAGACCGCCGGCCGCCAACGCGCGTCGTGCGGCGGCCAGGGCACCTCGCGCGGTGGGGTCCGGCGCGACCGGATGGTAGGCGTCCGCGGACATCCCGCTGCCCAGGAACTCCGCCAGGATCGTGGCGCCGCGCCGGACCGCGTGCTCCCACTCCTCCAGGATCAGCACCGCCGCGCCCTCGCCGATGCTCATCCCGTCCGAAACCGTGTACGGGGCACAGCGGTTGGGGCTGGTGGCGCGCAGGCCGTGGAAGCCGGCGAGGGCGAACAGGCACAGGGATTCCGCGCCGCCGGAGACCATCACCTCGGCCCGGCCGTCCCGGATCTGCGCGGCCGACCAGGCCAGCGCGGTGGTACTCGACGCGCATGCCGTCGAGATCACCGCCTGCGGCCCGCGCAGCCCGAAGCGGCGGGCCACCTCGTCGGCCGGCCGGGTGTACATGTCCACCACGTGCCGGTCCGCGCGCAGCGGCAACTCGGCGCCGTCGGCGTGGAACATGCCCTGGCAGGTACCGATCCCCAACCCGTGCCGGGCGCCGTCCGCGATCGGCGTGGCCAACCCGCTGTCGGCCAGCGCCTCGGCGACCGCCACACCGAGCATCGCCGTGGTGCGCTCGACCGGTTCGCCGGCGGTCGCGGCGGCGAGCGCGTCGTCGTCCACGCGCGTGACGAACAACTCGCCGACCGAACCGGGCACCGTGCCCAGCGGACGCAGCGCGCTGCGACCGGCCGACAACGATTCCCAGAACGGCTTGACCCCGATGCCGAATCCGGACACCAGACCCAGTCCGGTGACGGCCACCCTGCGGTCACCGCCGACCCCGTACGGGAGTTCGGCGGCCGATTGCGGGTCCGTGTCCATCGGGCCGCCCCTCACGCGATCGAGGTGGACCAGCTCAGCGGGACCAGGTACGGCGACGACACCGAGCGCGCCGGGATCGGGCCGTTCGCCCCCGCCACCTCCCAGTCGAAGCCGGAGGCCGCCCACTCGGGCGCGATCCGGGCCAGCGCCAGGGTGCACGCCAGGCCGGGGCTGTCCGCGTGGTGGATCAGCCGCCCGATGGTCAGGCCCGCGACGGACACCTCGGCATGCTCCGGCAGTTCGACCCCACGCGGCATGGTCAGGCCGACGGTGCGTACGGCGGGCCCGGTCTTGAACTCCGCCAACACCGCGTCACGGCCGATGAAATCGGGCTGGTCCAGGTCGACCAGCCAGTTGTAGCCGCAGCCCAGGACCGTGTCGCCGGGCCCGACCTCACGATGCGGCAGCGGCTGGCGCACCTCCAGCATGGCGGCCTCCAGGGTGCGATACCCGGCCGGCACCGCGGACTTCGCCACCGCCGCGTCGAACAGGTCGTCGGCCAGAGCCGGGGGCACGAACACCTTGTAGCCGTATTCGCCGGTGTAACCGCTGCGCGCGACCAGCACCGGAGCATCCCGCCAGGTGCGATGCACGATGCCGCCCAACGGCACCGAGGTCACCCCGTCGCCCAGCAACTCCCGCAACACCCGCCAGGCGAAGGGCCCTTCCAGGCCCAGGGTGCTGAACTCGGTTCGCACGTCCACCGGTTCGACTGCACCACCACCCCCGCCGTCGAGCGCGGCGCCGGCCGAGATCAGGTGGGCGAGGGTGTCCGGGCCGCGACCGAAGGCGGTCTCGATCAGCCAGCGGTCGCGCAGTCGGTACACCGTGACCGTGTCGAGCGGATGCCCCTCGGGATCCAGCAGCAACGACGTCGCCGACTGGCCGGGGAACACCGAGCCCAGGTCGCCGGGCACCACGGCGCGCAACAACGCCTGCGCGCCCGCGGTCGGCAGCGCGATCAGTCCGGTGGAGTTCAGGTCGAACAGCGCGGCCTCGTGCCGGAGCGCGTGGTACTCGCGTTCGTCGTCGGTGTAGGTCCAGGGCACTACCGCGTGCCCGATCGTGACGGTCCGAATCGGTGTAGCCGGCACAGTGATATCCCTTCGTCTCATGGGAGTTCGGCGCAGGACCCGCCGGGGCGCGGTACGCGTGCGGCGGGCTCACCCGGCCTTGGCGGCGGCGGCCCGGACCGCCTCGGCGAGCCGACCGAGCACGCCGGCGTCGATCGGGTGCGGCCCGTCGAGCACGGCGAGGCAGGTCGCGGTGACCGCGTCGCCCGCCGCCGGCGCGCCGGGCCGGGACAGCGCCCGGATCGACCAGTCGTCGCCGTCCCGGAAGCCGAGCACCTCGGCACCCGGCGGGGCGGCGAGGAGCAGGCCGGGCCCGGCCGGATCGGCGGGCTCGGCGGCGACCAGCGCGCCGATGCCGGGGGATCCGGCGATCGGCCGGTTGGAGCCGTGCGGTGCGGGGTGATACTCGAATTCCATGCCCTCGCGCAGGCCGCGGAAGGACCACGGCTCGCGCTGCGCGGCGTGCACCGCGACACACACGTCCGGCGGGTGGCCGAGCACGCCCGCGTCGTCGTGCAGATGGGTGAGCACCATCAGCAGCGGCGTGCCCGCCGCCATCAGGTAGTCGACGTCCAGGCCGACGGTCGACCCGGCCAGGTCGAGCTCACCGGTGAGCCGGACGCCGGACCAGTCCAGGCCCGCCGCGCTCAGGCCGGTCGGCGCGGTGCGCACCGGCGTCCAGGCGAACTCCTCGCGCGCGACGCTGATGCCGGGGTCGGCGCGATGGGCGACGGTGGACACGTTGATCCCGCCCCGGGCGCCGGGCACGATGCCCATCGGCCGGGTGCGCGGGTAGGTGGAGCGCAACAGTTCGCTGCCGCCGCGCCGGCGCAGGCCGACCACGCCGGCGCCGAAGTCGGGGGCGATCCGGGCGGTCAACTCGCCGTTGTCCAGGACCCACACGTCGCCCGCGTCCGCCGCCGACACCGGCCCGGCCGCGGCCGGCACCGGCAGCACGTCGCACGTCGCGCCCTGCCGGGCGAGCTCCTCGGTCCAGGCCATGTGCACGCGGACCGGCCCTTGTACGCCGGCCGGCACCTCGACCCGCCCGGCGAAGGAGTGGTCGGCCGCGCCGGCCGCGGTGCCCTCGAACAGGGTGTGCACCGGTCCGTCGCCGACCGCCGCGGTCAGTCGGCCGTGTCGGGGCCGGACGGACAACACGGTGAGCCGACCGCGCACCTGCACGGCACCCGGCTCGTGACCGACCGCCGCGTCGGTCGAGGCCGGCCCGGACGGCTCGGCAGGCTCGGCCCGCGCCGTCGGATCCAGCGCGATCCGTACCGGCACGGGCGCCGAGAGCGGCGGCCGAGCGATCACCGGCGCGGCCGTCCCGGGCTCGCTCACCGCCGACCACGCCGCACGCACCGTGCGTTCGTCGCCCGGACCGCAGAAGAAGGCGTAGCCGGGGAAGGCGAGCACGCCGTCCTCGCCCGCGTGCCCCGGCTCGGCGGCGAGCAACAGCGAGGGCATCCACTGCAACCCGAACCGCAGTTGCGCGGCCCGATCCCAGAGCAGCCCCACGCTGTGCCCGCCGTCGTCGGTGAACGCGGTCCAGCGCTCCGCCAAGCGTTGCGGGTCGCGCGGCAGGTCGGCCGAGCCTGCCATCTCCAACGAGTGCATGCCGAAGGGGAATCGTTCGTACACCAGCGGCGCGCGCAACAACCCCTCGGTCAGCGGGACGCTCATCGTCAACGCCCGACCGCGCGCCCACGGATGGATCCGCAGCAGCGCCTCGCCGGCCGCGACGGCCCGGGACAATTCGGGTTCGGCGCCGACGAGTTCGGTGCGTACTTCGAGCACCTGGTCACCGCCCAGCAACAGCGTTCGGCGCACCCGCGCACGGGCCAGCCCCAGGTCGGGACGGCCGGCGCCGTAGGCCGCGCCGTGGCGCTGCCACCAGACGTTCGCCGGTGCCTCCAGGGTGAGTTCGGCGCGGCCCTCGTGCACGGTCGCCCGTACGCAACGCAGGTCGCGGCGTGGCGGGGTCTTGAGCGCGGGCGGAAAGGGCGGGCCCAGGTCCGGCCACAGTTCGCGAATCGCGGGCCCGGGTCCGCACGCCGGTTCGATCTCGCAGGTCCCGGTGGCCCGATCGACGGCGAGCCGCAGCCAGCGGTTGCTCAACGACCAGTGCCCGTCCCGCTCGTGCAGTTGCGGCAGGTTCCGGCGCGACGGTCGGGGAACATCGGTCGGGGCGGGTCGTGCGGCGACCGCGTGCAGCCAACTGTGCAGGGTCAGTCGAGCCGGCCGCCGGCCGCCGGCGTGCGAGACGTCGGTCACGACGGTGAGTTCGGCCTCGTGCTCGCCGGCCCGCCGGGGGGTGAACGCGGCCACGCCCTCGATGGTCTCGCCGGGGATCAGGGTGAACTCGCGGACCCGCACCGGTTCGCCGGCACCGCCGTGGCGCACCTCCAGGGTGCCGGCGATCACCCGGGTGCCGAGGTTGGCGACCCGGTATCCGAACTCGGCGGGGGCGTCGACCGGGACCCGGCGTGCGGGGGACGTCGGGTGGAAGTCGAGGTGCAGGCCGTCCCAGTCGAGTGCGCAGACGCGGTCGTGCGCCAGGTCGACGACGAAGGCGCTCTCCGCGCCCGAACCGATCATCGAGTATCGGAAGGTGGGCGCGCCGTGGTAGTCGCCGACGTCGTTCGCCGCGTTCCGCGGGGCCCGGCCCGGCACCCACGGGCTGGAGCCGAAGTCGGTCCAGGCGCGCGCGAGTTCCGCCTGGCGCTCGCCCAGGCCCAGGGCCTCGATGATGAAGCGGTAGAGGTACGGCAGATGCGAACGGAATTCCAGCCGGTCGTCGCCGCACGGGTCGGTCGAGGCCTGCCGGAAGCCGCCCGGCCGCACGATCGCGACCATCGACGGGTTCGCCGGCGAGGCGTTGCAGTCGACCCGGTCGTAGCCGTGCGCCACGCAGTAGGCGAACGCCTCGACGAACAGCCGGATGGGCACCGCGCCGAGGCGGAACTTCGGGTCGATCGCGAAGGTGTCCATCCACACCACCGCCCCCTGGCCGGCCTTGAGCGCGGAGACCGGATACAGCGCCAGGGAGCCCACCACGCGGTCCTCGGCCAGCGCCACGAAGGTTTCCACGGCGCCGCGTTCGGCGGCGAAGCCGGTGTAGTCGTCGGCCGACAGCGGCGCGCCGCCCAGCGGCCCGGGGTTCCAGTGGAAGGCGTTGATCCAGGCGGCCATGGCCGCCGCGTCCACCGAGGCGACGGGGGCGACCACGACCTCGGCGACACGTTCGCCGGGGCCGGGCATCAGGCGTCCTCGCGCCGGGACTCGATGAAGTCGGCCAGCATGTTCACCGAGCCGAACCGGTCGAGCTCGTCGTCGGTGATGTTCACCTTGAACTGCCACTCGATGCCGACCACGACCTCGATCACGTGGATGCTGTCGAGTTCCAGGCCGCGGCCCAGAATCGCCTGGTCGTCGGTGAGCCAGTCCGGGTCGAGGTCGAGGTCGAGTCGTTCGACGATCACCTCCTTGATCTCGTGGCACCGGAGTTGCCGCTCCCGTACCCGCTCCAGGATCCGTGCCTGCGCCGCTGTCAACACGCCGCGCTCCCTTCGATGTCGATGTCCTCCGGTCGTGCCGGATCACGGCCGATCACCACCGCGACCACGAGTCCGTCGCCGCAGCCCCACGCCGCGGCCGCGCCGCGCCCGGCCGGGCAACACGCGGACACGCCCGGCGCGCGTACCGACGCGGGGCGGGCGCGGTCGACGTACAGGCCCCGGATCAGCGCCTCGGCCCGCTCGCCGCAGGGGCAACGGCCGGGCCGGACCGGGTCGATCCGGATGTCGTGCCAGGCGAAGCCGGGACGGCGTCCGCCCGCGCACTTGATCGCCGCCTCCTTGAGGGCGATGCCCGCCGCGAGCCGTACCGGCGAGGTCGGTCGGGCCAGTGCCCAGCGCAGTTCGCCCGGGCCCAGCACGGCCCGCGCCACCCGTTCGTCCGCGCGGCCGGTCCGGGCCAGGCGGGCCACCCGGACCGCGTCGATGCCGATCCGGGTGGCGGTGCGGGCGCCGGACATCAGCGCGCCCCGGCGAACAGCCGGGAGCCGAAGCGGGCCAGTGGGCGCGGGGCGATGGTGGACAGCGCCGCGAGCACCCGGTAGGGGGCGCCGGGCACGCACACCGGTCGACCGCGCCGGACCGCCCGCAGCCCGGCCTGTGCCACCCGCTCGGCGGGCAGCCAGGCACGCGGGGGCACCCGGCTGACGTCGATGCCCGCCCGCCGGTGGAACTCGGTCGCGGTGAAACTGGGGCACAGCGCGCTCACCCGCACGCCGGAGCCGCGTACCTCGTCGTACAGCGCCTCGCTCAGACTCAGGCTGAACGCCTTCGCCGCGCCGTAGGTCGCGGTCAGCGGATCGGGCTGGAATCCGGCCAGCGAGGAGACGTTGACGATCCAGCCCGAGCCGCGCTCGACCATCGGCGCCAGCGCCGCGCGGCACAGCCGCAGCACCGCGACCGCGCTGAGCGCGACCACGTCCAACTCGGCCTGCACCGGCAGCGTGTGGAAGGCGCCCCTGGTGCCCGTCCCGGCGTTGTTCACCAGCAGGTCGATCGGGGTGTCGGCGGCCCGCAGGCGGGCCTCGACCAGGGTCAGGCCGGCGTCGGTGCGCAGGTCCGCGGCGATCGTGTCGACCGCCACGGCGTGCTCCGCGCACAGCCGCTCGGCGACCTCGGCCAGCCGGTCGCCGTCGCGGGCGACCAGCACCAGGCGCACCCCGTCCCGGGCGAGCAGGTCGGCGAAGGCGAGACCGATGCCGGCGGTGGCGCCGGTGATCAGGGCGGTTCGCCACGGTGCGTGCGGCGGCCGGGTGGTGGCCGGCGCGGGGGCCGGGGCGTTCACCCGTGCGACCCGTCGGCGGGAGTGAACTCCTCGGCGATGCGCATCAGTTCGTTGAACTTGGCGATCCGGTCCATCCGCGCCGGGCCACCCGCCTTGAGCCAGGTCGCCCCGCCGGCGACCGCGAGGTGGGTGATGAACGCGCTCGCGGTCTCGCCGCTGCGCTGGGAGACGACGGTGGTGATGCCGTGCCGGGCCCCGGCGTCCAGTGCGTCCAGGGCCTGGGTGACGGTGCCGACCTGATTGGGCTTGATCAGCGCGCCGTCGGCGAGGCCGGCCCGCACACCGCGATCGATGCGCTCGGCGTCGGAGGCGAACAGGTCGTCGCCGACCACCGCGGCGCGACCGACCAGGCGGGCGCGCAGTGCGTGCCAGGCGGCCTCGTCGGCCGGTTCGAAGGCGTCCTCCAGGAAGGTCAACGGGTAGCGGTCCACCCAGTCGAGGTAGCGCCGGGTCAAGTCCGCCGCGGACAACGGCTCTTCCAGCCACGGGAAGGCGTAGCCCGCCGGAGTGGCGAACTCCGCGCCGGACAGGTCCAGGCCCAGGTGGAAGTCCTGCCCGCCGACCAGACCGCAGTCCTCCGCGGCGGCGACGATCAGCTCCATGGTCGCCTCGCAGCCGCCCAGGTCCACCGACCAGCCGCCCTGGGTGCTGTCCGAGCAGCGATGGCCCTTGCCGGTCAGCCGGGCGGCCAGGGCCGCGCGGACCCGCACGCCCTGGTCGAGCGCGACCGCGGGCTCGGCGGCGGTGGGCAGCAGCAGGAATTCGGTGTAGACCGTGTTCGAGCCGACCGCGCCGTCCGCGATGTTGAACATCGGCACCGGAAGTCGAACCGGCCCCGGCCCCGATCCCGACTCGGCGAGGTGCCGGTACAGCGCCTGTCCGGAGGCCAGCGCACCCGCCTGCGCTACCGCCATCGAGGTGGCCACCGCGACGTTGCCGCCGATCCGACGGAAGTACGCGCCGCCGTCCACCTCGCGCAGCGCGGTGTCCACCGCCCGCTGGTCGCACACGTCGCGGCCGATCAGCGCGGGCCGTACCAGGTCCAGGACCGAGGTCAGTGCCGGGGCCACCGCCGCGAGCGTGGGCAGCGCCGTCGCGTCCTCCAGGACGTACGCCTCGAACTCGCCGGTGGTCGAACCGCGGGGAGCCGACTCGGCGACCCGGATGCCGCCGTCGGCGACGATCTCCACCTCGATCGCGGGAATGCCGTTGGAGTCGAAGACCGCTCGGGCCCCGACCTCGCGTATCAGCCGCACAGTGCGCTCCTTCACCATGTGTTGGTCACCGTCAGCAGTTCGGTGTGCCCGCTCGGCGCCCCGCCCGCGTCCGGGTCGAGCCGGGCGGCCCGGGTCGCCGCGGCGATCGCCTCGGCCTCGATCCCGTATCTGTCCAGCAGTTGCCGATAGGGCCCGGTCTCGGTGAACGTGTCCGCGATGCCCAGGCGCAGCACCCGGGGGCCGCCGCGCGCCGCGATCAGTTCGGCCACCGCGCCGCCCAGGCCGCCGATCGTGGTGTGCTCCTCGACGGTCACCACGAGCGAGCACGAGCGGACCAGGTCGTAGACCTCGGCGTCGGGGAACGGCTTGATCCGCAACGCCCCGAGCACACGTGCGGAAACCCCGTGCCGGCCCAGCAGCTCGGCGGCGGCCACACATTCGGGTACGGCGACCCCGCAGGCCACGAACGCCACCTCGGGCGCCGGGCGATCCCATACCCGAAGGTCGCCCGGTCCGCGTGGGCCACCGGCCACCGGCGGCACCGGATTGCGGCACAGCCGGAGATAGTTCGGGCCGGGCAGCGGCGGCGCGCCGGACACGCCGGTGCCGGCCAACACCTCGCCGCCCAGCCGCTCGGCGTCCGCGTCGTCGGCGGGCACCCAGACGTTCATCCCGGGCACCGAGCGCATGAAGGCCAGGTCGGTGATCGCGTGGTGCGGGGCGCCCTCCAGCGAGCCGGACATGCCCGCGTAGTGGCCGGCGATGGTCACCGGCAGTCCCGGCCAGCCGATCGAGAGCAGGATCTGTTCGGCCGCGCGCCCGACCAGGATCGAGGCGAACCCGGAGACCACCGGGCGTAAACCGGCGAGGGCGAGGCCCGCGGCCATGCCCATCATGTTCTGCTCGGCGATGCCGGTGTTCAGGAACGAACCGGGCAGTCGGTCGGCGACCCGGCCACTGCGGGTCGAATGGGAGCAGTCCCCGTCCAGGACGAACAGCCGCTCGTCGGCTTCGCAGGCCCGCAACAGGGCGGCGCCGAACGCGTCACGCATGGCTCAGTTCCTCCACTGCCTCTGCCAATCGGCCCGGGTCGGCGACCGAGTGCCAGTTCGGGTCGTCCTCCATGAACGAGACCCCGCGTCCCTTGACGGTGTGCGCGATCACCGCGCGGGGGCGCGGGTGGGGGCCGGCGCTCGGGGCGAGTGCGGCGATCAGCTCGGCGCAGTCGTGGCCGTCCGCCTCGACCACCTCCCAGCCGAACGCGCGCCACTTGGCGGCGAGGGGGGCGGCGCCCATGATGTCCGCGGTGCGGCCGTCGTGTTGGATGCCGTTGGCGTCCACGATCACGGTCAGGTCGGCCAGACCCAGTTGGGCCGCGCACATCGCCGCCTCCCACACCTGGCCCTCCTGGCACTCGCCGTCGCCGAGCAGCGCGAACACCCGGGCGCCGAGCCCGCGTCGGCCCAGCCCCAGGGCCATGCCCACGGCGACCGAGAACGCCTGGCCCAGCGAGCCGGAGCCGACCTCGATGCCGCGGGTGCGCGGGTCGGGGTGGCCCTGGAGCGGCGAGCCGAGCGCGCGCAGCGAGCCGGCCAGCTCGCGGGGGAGTACGCCCAGGTCGATCAGCACCGCGTAGAGCGCGGGCGCCGCGTGTCCCTTGGAGAGCACGAACCGGTCCCGCTCGGCCCAGGTGGGATCGGCCGGACGGTGGCGCATGGTGTGGTAGTGGAGCACGGTCAGGATCTCGATCGCGGACAGCGAACTGCCGGGGTGACCGGCACCCGCCGCCGCGATCATCCGCATCGTGTCCAGGCGCAACCGGGCCGCCGTGGCGTCCAGTTCGGGGTGGCCGCTCATCGTGGTGCCGGATTCGTCAGGCGTACCGCGGTGACCACGTCGTCCAGGTGCGGGCTCTGTCCTCGGGCGGCCCGGTCGAAGGCGGTGACCAGTGCGGTCGCCGCCTCGTGTGGCAGCAGGTGCTCGTCGATCGCGCCGACCACGGCGGCGCCCAGCGAGGAACTGCACAACACCACGCCGTCCGCGCCGGTCACTTCGGCCGGCTCCAGCGGGCGGTGCTCGGGGGTCAGGCCCAGCGCGCCCTTGGCCACGATGCCGAGCAACTCCCGTGTGATGCCCGGGAGTACGCCCTCCTCGACGGGCGGCGAGATCAGCCGGTCGCCGGCCAGGACGAGCAGGCTGGCCCGCGAGGTCTCGGTGATCCGGCCCGCCTCGTTGCGAAAGAGCACGTCGTCCCGGCCGTCCCGGCGGGCCCGCAGCAGCCCGCGCCGGGCGCCGGCGTAGTGCGCCGTGGCCTTGACCCAGCGCGGCAGATCGGTGTGCGCCGGTCGGGGTTCGTCCACGGTGGCCAGGGTGAGCGGCCGGTCCGGCGCGTAGCCGTCGAGGGGGCGCAGGAAGACGCAGACCCCGGGCGGTCGTTCGTCGAGGAAGCCTTCCCCCTCGGCATAGGCGAACAGCCGGATGCCCACCGCGCCGCGCCCGGAGTGTCGGCGGGTCACCTCGACCACCGCGTCGGCCAATTCGTCCGCCGACCAGGACAGCGCGAATCCCAGACCCTCGCAGGAACGGCGAAAACGGGAGAGATGTGCGCCCAGATCGAGAATGCGCAATCGGGTTCCGGTGGCATCGGCCACCGCGGCGCATCCGTCGAATACCACCTGGGCATAACGCATGGCGGCGGAGTCGATCGACAACCGCACCTCGTCGAGTGCGGTCAGGCGGCCGTCGCGCCAACATTCCTGATGCACAATCCAGCACCCCCAATATCCTTATGCAAAGGATAGCTATATGACGTATAGAATAGCTGTGTGCATAGGTGTGTCAACGCTGTGTCCGCGCCGGTCGGAATATCCGTCAGATATCCGGTCGATATTCGAGCCGCGCGGAAATCTGCATGCGAGCAGGCGGAACGAGCGGAACGAGCGGAACAGGCGGAACGGGCCGAGCAAGCGGAACGGGCCGAACAGGCGCCGTGCAGAAAACGAAAGCTCGTCCGGTCCGGCCGGCTCGAAATCAGCCGGCGGTGTCCCCGGCCTCGGGTACCACGCCGGGCGCGGAGGTCGAGGTGATCAGCTTGCGGAGGGTCTCCTCCAGGTAGGCGTAGTCCGCCTCGATGTCCGCCGCCGACTGGCCGAACCGACCGCTGACCTCACTCGTGGCGAACCCGACCACCATCGTGCTGAGCAGCCGCTCGGCCCGATTGACCTCGGTGATCGACAGGCCGGCATCCAACAACGCGGCGAACACCGCCTGCCGGACCCGATGCGCGCCCGGGGTCGCCGCCGACCGGGTCAGCAGCAGCGGGAACACGTCGGGGTGGCGCCGAGCCGAATCCCGAGCCGCCCGCCCGATCCGGGCCAGCCGCTCGTCCCACGGCAACTCCGCGTCCGGCAGCGGAAACTCGGAGAGCAACTCCTCGACGATGCCGTCGAGCAGGGCCGCCTTGTTCGCGATGTGCCCGTAGAGCGACATCGCCGTCACGCCGAGCCGACGGGCCACCGCCTGAAGGGTCACGGCCTGCAGCCCCTGCTCGTCGGCCAGTTCGAGACTCACCCGAAGAATGGCGGAGCGGTCGATGATGCGCGGGCGACCCATGGGCCTCAAGGTATCACCGCCGATCGGCGTGATCCGCCCACGGCGGCCCGGCGCCCAACGCGGTGGTGAGCCGGTGGTGGATGTCCCGCGCGCCGATCGACGCGGTCGCCCGGCGGGGTGCCGGCCCCGTCATCGAAGCGATCGGCACCACCAGCAGATGTGGCCCCGGAGCGGCCCGCGCCGCGCCCATCGCGGCGTCGAGCCGGACCGCGTCGGAGCACACCACCGCCGACGCGTAGCCGGTCGCGCGCGCGATCGCCGCGAAGTCGGTGCTGCCCGACGTGGTGGCCTGGGCGCCCGTCGATTCGTACGCGCCGTTGTCGAGCACCACGTGGATCAACCCCGGCGGGGCGGTCGCGCCGATCGTGGACATCGTGCCCAGGTGCATCAGCGCCGCGCCGTCGCCGTCCAGGAGCACCACTTCGGTGCCCGGCGGACGCAGCGCCAGACCCAGTGCGAACGCCGACGCGTGACCCATCGAGCCCTGCATGTAGAAGTTGGTCGGCGCGTCGCCGCCGGCGAACAACTCGCGCGAGGTGTACCCGGTGGTGGCGACCACCGCGATCCCTTCGGCCCGCGCGGTGATCGTGCGCAGCGCCTCGGCCCGGGTGAGCGTCCCCCGACCGGCGGTGGGGTCGGCGGCCGGACCCTCGGGGACCTCCACCGCACCCTTCTCGACCAGGACGAACACACAGTGTCCGGCCGCCAGTTCCTTGCCGGTCTCGGCCAACAGGGCGCGCAGGCCCGCCGCGTCGGTGCCGCGTCGCAGGGTCCAGTGCGCGACCCCGATCGCGTCCAGCAGCTCGTGCGTGGCGGCACCCATTACCGCGTGTTGCGGTTCGTCGCCGCCCGGATCGGGCCAGCCGCGCAGGCTGGTGAACACCAGGGCCGGGACGTCATAGGTCATCAGCAGCGAGGTCAGCGGATTGATCAGGTTGCCCAGACCGGAGTTCTGCGCGACCACCGCGACCCGGGTGCCGGCCACCGCGGCTCCGGCGGCGATGGCCAGCGCCGCGCCCTCGTTGGCGGCCGGCACGTACCGGCCCTCGCGGGTGAACCGGGCGATCGGCGCGGAGAAGTACGAGCACGGCACGCCCGTGACCAGCTCCACCCCGAAGTCGGCCAGTGCGGCGCAGAAGTCGTCCGAGCCGATCACCAGTCCAACGCCTTCCACGCGTCCAGCCGTTGCAGCCGGAACACCTCCTGCACGCTCGCGATCCGGTCCTCGACCTCGACCGAACTGCCCTCGCGGAAGATCGCCCCGTAGGTGTCGCGCAGTGAGCTGACCGTGGCCCGCAGGCCCTGATTGGCGTAGATGACCACCGAGACGCCGGCCGCGGCTGCGGCCCGCGCGTCCCAGTCGGGGTAGGTGGTGGGCACCACCACGACCGGCACCGCACCGTCCCAGCCGTCCAGGAACCGGGTGATCTGCTCGCTGGTGCGGATCTTGGAGTGCACGAGCACCGCGTCCGCGCCCGCGTCGGCATAGGCCGAACAGCGCTTCAGCGCCTCGTCGACGCCCAGTCCGCTGATCAGCGCCTCGGTCCGGGCGATGAGGAAGAAGTCCGGGGTCTGCTGGGCGCTTTTGGCCACCTCGATCTTGCGGGCGAAGGTGTTGATGTCGAGCAGCGTGTGGTCCACGGCGGCGAAGCTGTTGATCTTCGGGAACAGCTTGTCCTCGATGCACACCGCGGTGATGCCGGCGGCCTCGTACTCGTGCACCATGTGCGCGGCGTTCAGGTTGTTGCCGTAGCCGGTGTCGCAATCGGCGATCACCGGGATGGACAGCGCCTTTTGCATGTTGGCGGCGGCTTCCAGGTATTCGCTCATGCCGAGCAGGCTCGCGTCGGGCAGGCATCGGGCCGCCGACACCTCCAGGCTCGACGACCACACGGCCTGGAAGCCGGCCTCCTGGGCCAACACCGCACCCAGGGCGTCGTGCGCGCCGGCGACGCGCACCAGGTCGTGTTCGGCGAGAACCGCCCGGAACGGCGCTGCGAGAGCAGTCCTGAGCACTGACGATCTCCTATCGGTTCCGGAGGATGGGCGGGAAGGGAGCACGGCTCATCGCATGACGAGTTTGTAGAAGTCGGTGGGGTGCGCCTCGTCGCCGAGTTCGCCGAACATCAGCCGCTGGCGCTCGCTCATCGCGGCCACCACGTCGGCGGGCATGCGGTGGAAGTCGAGCGGCCGGCACCACAGGTGCCCGTACCGGATGATCACCGAACGGCGGGTCAGCCCCCGGGTGTTCGGGGCCACCGCGTGCCACAGGTTGTACGGGAAGACCACCGCGTCGCCGGGCTCGGCCAGGATCTGCACCGCGTTCGGCGGCATCTCGCCGCGCCGCCAGTAGCTGTTCGGCTCGGGCAGATGACAGTCGTCGTCCAGCCGTTCGGGGCGCAGCCGGTGACTGCCGGGAATGACGGTGAAGTTGCCCGAGTCGGGGCGGCCGACGTCGGTGAGGAAGTACTGCACCTTCAGTTGCAGCGCCCGGCTCGCCGGATCCAGCACGATGCCCATCAGGGACGCGCCGCCGTCGGTGTGCCACTCCTCCAGGGGCGCCGCGCCGCCCTCGCGGACGAACGCCTCGCTGCCCAGCACGTGCAGGTCCGGGCCGAGCAGATCGACCAGGGTCGGCAGCACGCCCGGATGGTCGACCAGATCCAACAGCGCCGGGCTCGCCGCGGCGGCGTTGCGCACCCGGACCGAATGATCCTGGTCGTTGCGGTAGCTGATGTGCGCCGTGCGCACCAGCTCCTGTTGGCGGACCGCGAAGTCCACGCCCGCCAGGGCGCGTTCGACGTCGGCGGCGGAAAGCGCCTTTCTGATGTGAATGTAGCCGTTTTGATTCCACTGCTCGCGCCGACTCCCGAGTATTTGCTCGGGTGATTCCCCCACCGGTGGACCTCCGTTCGGTCGTGTTCGCGCTTTGGCCTCAGCTTCACAGCCGTTTAGGACCGCGGCCAGTGTCGGTCCACCACGGCGGGGGTGTGTTTCGGACGGCGGATCCATGCGAAACACATGATCGGCATCCTCTTTCCGCATCTTTTTGTATCCCGCCGCATGGGGCCGCCGGCGGATTCCCGCGTTGTAGCATCGGCGGATGGGCCCGGAATCGGGTCCCGGAACTTCTTCCAGCAGTCGCCACCACCATGCAGCAGTCGCGATCGAAGAGGGCCGTCTCTTGCCTCACGCCGCTCAGGTTCCGGTGAACTCCGTGGACTCCCGGGCTCTTCGCATTCCCACCGTGATCACGGTGGTGGTTCTGCTGAGTTGTCTCGCGGCTTCGGTGCTGTCGGTGCTCACATTTCCGGTCGCCACGTGGCGCATGGCCCTGGCGCTGGCGGCGGTCACCGCGGTCGCGGTGATCCAGTGCGCCCATTCGTTGCCGGGCCGGCTGCGCCGGTTGCCCCGGCCCGGTACCCGACTCCTGTGTTGCCAGGCGGTGTTGGCGCTGATTCCCGCGTTCGTCTGCCCGGGGACCTGGACCGCCGCACCGGGATTCCTGGCGGGTTCCCTGCTGCTGTATCTGCCGCAGAAGCGGGCGTGGTGGGCGTTCGGCGTGCTGATGTTCGCGACCGGCGTGGTCACCTTCGTGCTGGCGGACGACTTCGACGACGTGCCGTACGCGCTGGTGGCGAGCACCTCGACCGGGCTCGTGCTCTACGCGCTGATGCGGATCACCGAACTGCTCGCCGAGATGCACCAGTCCCGACTGGAACTGGCCCGGCAGGCGATCGTGCGCGAGCAACACCGGTTCGCCCGGGACCTGCACGACCTGCTCGGCTACAGCCTCGCCACCATCGGGGTGAAAAGTTCGCTGGCCGCGCGGCTGTTGCCGGACGACGTCGAACAGGCGCGCACCGAACTGGCGGAGATCCTGATCATCACCCGGCAGGCCGCCACCGACATGCGCGAGGTGGTGCATCGATACCGGGGGATGTCCCTGGTCGCCGAGGTCGCGGCGGCCGAGTCGTTGCTTGCCTCGATCGGGGTGCGGGCCGATACCCGGATCGAGGTCGACGGGCTGGACGCGACCATCGAGACGGTGCTGGCCACGGTGTTGCGCGAGGGGCTGGCCAACATGATGCGACACAGCTCCGCGACCGAGTGCGTGATCACCGCGGAACGCGACGGCGACTACGTCCGGTTCGGGGTGTGCAACGACCGGGCCGGCGCCGCCGGATCGCGCGGGGCGGGTCCCGGTCGCCTGGGCGGTACCGGGCTGGCCAGTCTCGCGGTGCGCGTCGAGGGCATCGGCGGACGGCTACAGGTGGGCATCGACGGCGGCGGTTGGTTCCGCCTGATCGCGCTGGTCCCCGACCCCGCCGCGGTCTCCGACCCGGCCACGCGCCCCGACCCCGCAGCGGTCCGCGACGCCACGGCGGTCCCCGACCCGGTGGCGGTCCCCGACCCGACCACGCCCCCCGACCCGACCACGCCCCCCGAGCCCGCCGCGGCCCCCGACCCCACCGGGGAACCCTGCGACGCCGCCCGCGAGCCGGTCGCGGGCTGAGCTCCGACGCGTCACCCGCCCGAACGCGTCACCCGCCCGAACGGGTCACAACCAGCCCTCGTCCCGGGCGATCCGAATCGCATCCACCCGGTTGCGGGCATTGAGCTTGGCCACCACCGAGTTCAGGTGATTGCGCACGGTGCCCGCACACACCCACATCTGATCCGCGATGTCCGCGACCCGATGCCCGTCGGCCGCCGCGCGCAACACCTGGAGTTCGCGCACGGTCAGCCGCGACGGGCCGCCGTCGATCGCGGCCAGGGCGACCGATGCGTCGATCACCCGGCCACCGGCCGCGATTTCCCGGATCGCGCCGCTGAATCGGTCCGGGTCGGAATTCTTGAGCAGGAATCCGGACACCTTCGCCGCCGCCGCGCGGTGCAGATGACCCGGCGCGTTCATTCCGGTCAGGATCAGCGTTCGACATTCCGGGAGCGCGGCTCGCAGCGCCATGGCCGCCTCGATCCCGTCGATACCCGGCAGGCCGATGTCCAGCACCGCCACGTCCGGACGCACCGCCCGGGCCCGCGGCACCACGTCGATCCCCGAGTCGACCTCGGCGACCACGACGATGTCCGGTTCCAAACTCAACAATGACACCAGCGCCCTGCGCAGTAACTTCATGTCCTCGGCAATCAGGACCTTGATCAAGGACTCCCCCTCATCCCGAATCCGGCATCGATCCCCCCGATGCCGGGTTCGTCGGCGATCCCCCGTAACAAGATGCCGATTATGCAGGACGAGTTCGGCGGCTCAATAGAGCAAATAGCACGCGGATCGAACGAACGCGAAAGCACCCGGCCCGCGATGCGCACCAAAAAGGGCGGACCCGGGCCGGCATGTCGCCGATCCGGGTCCGCCCGTACCTCGTGTCCGCCGCCGCAGGGCGCGCGTATCTACCGCTCAGCCGGAGAACTCGGCCAGTGCCTTGTTCGCCTCGGCCAGCCACTCCGCGCGCGCCGCGATCGACTCCTCGGCCTCCCGCAGCTTGCGCTCGTTCCCGGCCGCCCGGGCCTTCTCCGCCTGCTGGGTCAGCTTGTCGATCGACGCCTGAATCTGATCCACCGCGGCCTGCGCCCGGGCCCGAGCCTCCGGGTTGGTGCGCTTCCACAGCTCTTCCTCGGCCTCACGGATCGCCCGCTCGACGCTCTGCAGGCGGGCCTCCATCTTCGGCCGGGCATCGCGCGGGACGTGGCCGATGGCCTCCCAGCGATCGTTGATCGAACGCAGCGCCGCCCGCGCCGCCTTGACGTCGGTCACCGGGACGATCGTCTCGGCCTCGACGAGCAGCAGCTCCTTCGCGGCCTGGTTCTCCCGCTGCTCGGAGTCGCGCTCGGCGAACACCTCGCTGCGTGCCGCGAAGAAGACGTCCTGGGCGGCCCGGAAGCGCTGCCACAGCTCTTCCTCGACGTCGCGCTGCGCCCGACCGGCGGCCTTCCAGTCGTTCATCAGGTCGCGGTAGCGCGCCGCGGTGTCGGTCCACTCGGTGGACGTCGACAACGCCTCGGCCGCCTCGACCAGCTTCTCCTTGACGCGCTTGGCACTGTCCCGCTGGCCGTCCAGCTCCGCGAAATGCGCCTTGCGGCGCTTGGCGAAGTTGGACCTGGCCTGCGAGAACCGGTGCCACAGCTCGTCGTCGGCCTTGCGGTCCAGCCGCGGTACGGCCTTCCACGCGTCCACCAGCGCACGCAGCCGCTCGCCGGCCGGGCGCCAGTCCGTGCTCTGGCCCAGTTGCTCGGCCTCGGCGACGATGCGCTCCTTGGCGCCCTGCGCCTCCTCCTGGGCCTTGGCACGGGTGGCCTTGCGCTCCTCGCGCTTGGAATCCACCACGGTCACCAGCGCGTCCAAACGCTTGACGAGCGAGTCGAGATCGCCGACCGCGTTCGCGTCGACGATGCTCGCGCGCAGGCGCTCGATCGCGTGATGGGCGTCCTTGGGAGCCAGGTCGGTGGTCCGTACCCGCCGCGCGAGCAACTCCACCTCGACGGCGAGCCCCTCGTACTTGCGCCGGAAGTAGGCCAGGGCCTCGTCCGGGGAACCCGCCTGCCACGAACCGACGGAGCGCTCACCGTCCGCCGTCTTGACAAAGACGTTTCCCTGCTCGTCCACGCGGCCCCACGGGTCGCTGCTCACAGCGGCCTCCTTCGATGCTGAATGCGGCGCACTTTACACAGGACCCCGGGGCACGGGCCGGGCCGTGCCCCGGGAGTCGCCGTGGAACATGCGTGCGGTCGGTTGCTACTTGGCCACGGTCACGCTGTCGAGGACCACGTTCTCGCGCGGCGCACCGTCGCTGCCACCGTCCGCGGTGCCCGCGGCGGCGATCTTCGTCAGCACGTCCATCCCGCCGGTGACCTTGCCGAACGGGGTGTAGTTCGGCGGCAGCTTGCTGTCCGCGGTCACCAGGAAGAACTGGCTTCCGTTGGTGCCCGGTCCCGAGTTCGCCATCGCGACGGTGCCGGCCGGGTAGGACGCCGAACCGTCCGCGCCCGCCGTACCCAGATTCTCGTCGACGAACTTGTAGCCGGGACCGCCGGTGCCCGTTCCGGTCGGGTCGCCGCACTGGAGCACGGCGAGACCGCCCGTGGTCAACCGGTGGCACTTGGTGTGGTCGAAGAACTTCTTGTCCGCCAGGAACGCGAACGAGTTCACCGTGTGCGGCGCCTTCGCCGCGTCCAGTGCCACCTTCACCTCGCCACACGTGGTCTTGAGGGTCATCGTGTACGCCGCCTTGGTGTCGATCGACATCGCGGGCTCGGCGCCGAACTGCTCCTTCGTCGGATCACCCGGAGCCGGCGCCGCACACGTCTTGGGCTTGGCGTCCGGGGCCGGCGACTGCGGCGCCGAGGGCGGCGCGGTCGGCTGCTGCGACGCGCCCGCGTTCGTCGTCTTCTTGTCGTCGTCGTCACTCGCGGCCACCGCGAGCCACGCACCGGCACCGGCCACCACGACCACCGCCGCCACCGCGGCGATGACCTGGTTGCGCCGGCGCCGACGTGCCTGCGCGGACCCGCGTCGCTCCTGCTGGCGCTCGAACTTCTCGCGCGCGAGCTGCCGCTGGCGCTGCTGTTTGGTGACCACCGCGTGCTCTCCTGGATTCGAACGGACTCGATGTGGATGGACTCGACCTGGACGCCCGACGGCCGGACGAGGGCCGGGGAGGGCTCCCGGTGCCGTGACGGGATCCGTGCACCGGTCCCGACCTGCGGTGATCCCACAGGCCCGGAACCGGCCGCAGCTCGCGCACAGTCTAGGCACGCACCCCCTGAACCGGTTCGCGATCCGCCCCCGCGCGCCGGTAGTCTCGTACCTGATTCCCACGTCCGCCGCATACTTCCGTGCTTGCCCCGCCGCCGGAAGACCCCGAGACCGAGAGGACGAACGTGATCGTCGCCGGGTTCCCCGCAGGGTCCTTCCAGACCAACTGTTATGTGGTCGCCCCTGCCGCCGGTGAGGAATGCGTCATCGTCGACCCCGGGCAGGACGCGTTCGACGGCGTACAGGACATCATCCGCGAACACCGGCTGCGCCCGGTGGCCGTCGTGCTGACCCACGGACACATCGACCACATGTTCTCCGTGGTGCCGGTCTGCGCCGAGCACAAGGTGCCCGCGTGGATCCACCCCGACGACCGCGACATGCTCTCCGACCCGGCCAAGGGCCTGTCGCTGGGCGTGGGGCAACAACTCTTCGGCGGGATGACCTTCACCGAACCCGAGGACGTGCGGCTGCTCACCGACGGCGCCGTGCTCGACCTCGCCGGCCTCGAACTGACGGTCCATCATGCGCCCGGCCATACACAGGGGTCGGTGGCCTTCGGCACCCAGGGAAGCGCGGACATCCCGCCCATCCTGTATTCGGGTGACCTGCTGTTCGCCGGCTCCATCGGACGCACCGACCTGCCCGGCGGCGATCACGCGCAGATGTTGCGCTCGTTGTCCCGGGTGTGTCTGCCCCTGCCGGACGAGACCGTCGTCCTGTCCGGCCACGGCCCCCAGACGACGATCGGCCGCGAGCGCGCGAGCAACCCTTATCTGCAAGAGCTGACGCCGCCCGCGGGACCGCACCGAGGAATGTGACGGATTTTCATACCGTGAGTACCTTCAACGCCCCCAAGGGCACCTTCGACATGCTCCCGCCGTACTCGGAGACGTTCAACCGGATCCGGATCCAGTTCGGCCTGGAGCTGCGCGACGCGGGTTTCCAGTACATCGAGACCCCCACCTTCGAGGAGACCGGCCTCTTCCTGCGCGGCGTCGGCGAGTCCACCGACATCGTGACCAAGGAGATGTACACCTTCGAGGACCGCGGCGGCCGTTCGCTCACGCTGCGCCCCGAGGGCACCGCGGCCGTGATGCGCTCGGTGCTCCAGCACAACCTGTACGCCGGCCGACTGCCGGTCAAGCTGTGGTACTTCGGCTCGTACTACCGCTACGAGCGCCCGCAGGCCGGTCGCACCCGCCAGTTCACCCAGGTCGGTGCCGAGGCGATCGGCAGCGACGACCCGCTGGTCGACGTCGAGATGATCGCGCTCGCCGCCGAGGGCTTCATGAAGCTCGGTCTGCGCGACTTCCGGCTGCTGCTCAACTCGCTGGGCTGTCGCGAGTGCCGACCGGTCTACCGGGCCAAGCTCCAGGAATTCCTGCGCGCGCTCGACCTGGACGCGGAGACGCACGCCCGGATCGAGATCAACCCGCTGCGCGTGCTCGACGACAAGCGTCCCGAGGTGCAGGCGCTGATCGCGGAC
This sequence comes from Embleya sp. NPDC059213, assembly GCF_042754445.1. Lineage (NCBI taxonomy): Bacteria > Bacillati > Actinomycetota > Actinomycetes > Kitasatosporales > Streptomycetaceae > Embleya > Embleya sp. NPDC059213. The sequence continues at coordinate 24,715 of NZ_JBHZAV010000069.1, read as the reverse complement.
GCGCCGCTGATCACCGACCACCTGTGCGAGGCGTGCGCCGCACACCACACGTTCGTGCGCGGCATGCTCGACGAGCTGGAGATCTCCTACGAGGACACTCCCAGGCTGGTCCGGGGCCTGGACTACTACAACCGCACCACGTTCGAGTTCGTGCACGACGGCCTCGGCGCGCAGTCGGCGATCGGCGGCGGCGGGCGCTACGACGGGCTCTCCGAGGATCTCGGCGGCCCCGACCTGCCGTCGGTGGGCTGGGCGCTGGGCATCGGCCGCACGATGCTCGCGATGGAAGCCGAGGGCCAGGCCGTGGAGACCCCGGCGGACTGCGACGTCTACGGCGTCGCGATCGGCGACGCGGCCCGGCGGGCGGTCTTCGGCATGATCACCCAGCTCCGGATCGAGGACATCCCCGCCGACATGGCGTTCGGCGGGAAGAAGCTCAAGGGCGCCATGAAGGCCGCGTCGCAATCCGGCGCCCGCTACGCCATCGTCGTCGGCGATCGCGACCTCACCGAGGGCGTCGCCCAGATCAAGGACCTGTCGAACGGGGACCAGACCCCGGTCCCGCTCGACCAGGTCGTCACCGTCTTGAAGGAGAAGCTTCAGTGATCCGCACCCATGACGCCGGTACGCTCCGCGCCGAGCACGCCGGCCACACCGTGACGCTCGCCGGCTGGGTGGCCCGGCGGCGCGACCACGGCGGCGTGGCGTTCGTGGACCTGCGGGACGCGTCGGGCACCGTACAGGTGGTCTTCCGCGACCTGGAGACCGTGCACAACCTGCGCTCCGAGTTCTGCGTGAAGATCACCGGCGACGTGCGGGTGCGCCCGGACGGCAACGAGAACACCGAGATCCCCACCGGTGCGGTCGAGGTCGTCGTGGACGACTTCGAGATCCTCTCGGAGGCGGCCCCGCTGCCGTTCCCGATCGAGGAGTACACGCCGGGTACGGTCAACGAGGAGGTGCGGCTCAAGCACCGCTACCTCGACCTGCGCCGCGCGCCGATGGCGCGCAACCTGCGCCTGCGGTCCAAGGTGACCCGGGTGATCCGCGAGGTGATGGAGGACCACGACTTCCTCGACATCGAGACGCCGTACCTGACCCGGTCCACCCCCGAGGGCGCCCGCGACTTCCTGGTGCCGGTGCGGCTCCAGCCCGGCTCCTGGTACGCCCTGCCGCAGTCGCCGCAGCTGTTCAAGCAGCTGCTCATGGTGGCCGGCATGGAGCGCTACTACCAGATCGCGCGCTGCTTCCGGGACGAGGACTTCCGGGCCGACCGGCAGCCCGAGTTCACCCAGTTGGACGTCGAGATGTCCTTCTGTGACGCCGAGGACATCCTCGCGCTGACCGAGAAGCTGCTCGCCCGGGTGTGGCGCGAGGTGCACGGCGTGGAGATCGCGCTGCCGCTGCCCCGACTGCCCTACGCGGAGGCGATGGCGCGCTACGGCTCGGACAAGCCGGACACCCGGTTCGACTGCGAACTGGTGGACCTGACGACCTACTTCGAGGGCACCTCGTTCCGGGTGTTCCAGGCCGAGTTCACCGGCGCGGTGGTGATGCCCGGCGGTGCCGCGCAGACCCGCAAGGAGCTGGACGGCTGGCAGGACTGGGCCAAGGCGCGCGGCGCCCGCGGCCTGGCGTACGTGCTGGTCGACGCGGAGACCGGCGAACTGCGCGGCCCGGTGGCCAAGAACCTGTCCGCGGAGCACCTGGCCGGACTGGTCGAGGCGACCGGCGCGGCCAAGGGCGACTGCATCTTCTTCGCGGCGGGTCGGCGCACGGCCTCGCTCGAACTGCTCGGCGCGGCCCGGCTGGAGATCGCCCGCCGCGGTTCGCTGATCGACGAGTCGAAGTGGAACTTCCTCTGGGTCGTCGACTTCCCGATGTTCGAGCCGATCGAGGACGCGGCCGGCAACCACCAGGGCTGGCACGCGATCCACCACCCCTTCACCGCGCCGACGGCGGAGTGGGTCGACGGGTTCGACAAGAACCCGGGCGAGGCGTTGTCGAACGCGTACGACATCGTGCTCAACGGGACCGAGATCGGCGGCGGTTCGATCCGTATCCACCGTCGGGACGTGCAGGAGCGCGCGTTCGCGGCGATCGGGATGTCGGAGGAGGAGGCCCAGTCGCAGTTCGGCTTCCTGCTGGACGCGTTCGCGTACGGGCCACCGCCGCACGGCGGGATCGCGCTGGGGTTGGACCGGTTGGTGGCGCTGCTGGGCGGGGCCGAGTCGATCAGGGATGTCATCGCCTTCCCGAAGACCGCTTCCGGTGGCGACCCGTTGACCGGGGCGCCGTCGCCGATCACGGTGCAGCAGCGGCGTGAGGCGGGGATCGACGCGAAGCCCAAGTCGGGGGCCGGGTCGGGCTCCGGTTCGGGCTCGGCCGCGGCCTCGGGTCCGGCCGCAGGATCGGGCGAGGGCGCCGACAAGGCGTAGTGGGTGATCCCGCCGGATGTGCGGGGAGCGGGGCGGTCGGGCCGGATGGCTCGGCCGCCCTTCGGCGTTGTGCGCCTTTGTCGACTCGGGGGAGTAGCCGAAACGCTTCTGCACAGCGTGCGAGCAGCGCCGTCCGAGTCTGCCTACCTTGGAAGTCGAGCCGGTGCAGGGCCGGTTCGCACGACCTCGGGGAGGCCGACATGGCGGTGGAACTGACGAAGCGGCGGCTGCCGGCGGAATACGTGACGCGGTCCGTCGTGCTGGGTCGCGGCTGGACCCAGGGCGCCATCGCGAGATTCCTGGCCGCGCCGGACGGGACGATGGCCAATCAGCGCTATCGCGGGTCGCCACCGACCCGGTTGTACGCGCTGGCGCGGGTGCAGGCGGTCGAGGGCACGCGCGAGTGGCAGGAGTGGTTCTTCACGGTGCGGCGGCGCGGGGCGGCCGCACCGGTCGTCGACGGTGCGGGGGCGGGCGGAACGCGTAAGGGGCGCGCGGGGGTTGCGGTCGGTCCGCATGTCGGAGCCGCGCGAGATGCTGGGGTGGGTCGAGATCGGGCCTCGGAGGGTTTGCAGGACTCGATGAGCGCGATGAGTGCGAAGAGCGTGAAGGATTCGACGCTCTCGACAGACTCGAAAGGCTCGAAAGGGGAGGTCGCATGAGCCACACCGTGCATGTCAATCCACTGCGCTGGTTCACCGATGGCGAGGGTGGCCTGGAGTTCGTCGAGTCGTTCGGCACGCCGGTGCCGGCCGATCTGCTGGAGGAGGCGCGGGCCGCCGGCTATCCGGGAGTCGGCGACGTGCTGGCGGTGTTGCGTGGCGAAGGACTGTCCGCGCGTTGTTGGTTCACCCTGTGGGCGGATGACGCGGAGGTGCCGGATCCGTTGCCGGCGCGGCCGGGGGCGGCCGACGGCGACCACCTGGGCGGGTTCGCGATCGCGGTCGCGGGGGAGCGTAAGCGGATCGGCGCGGACGAGCCGGTGTCCGGGCTGACCTTCCGGGCCCCGGGGGCGGGCGCGGCGGAGCGGGCGGTGGCGGCGCTGGCCGAGGCGTTCGGCCCGCAGGTGATGTGGGCCGGGGATGTCGGCGACGTGGTGGTGGTGCCGCGCGGGCTGACCGCGGCCCGGGTGCGGGGGCTGCGGGTGGGGTGCGACATGGCCGATTCGTGAGGGATCTGCCCCTGTTCGTGGGGGTGGCCGATCTGGGACCGTAGGCCGGTGAAGCCCCCGTGAGGGGGCGGCCACCCGACTCGCTCGACTGCTGGGAGCCCTTGCCATGCCCTTCTCGCTGTTCGGTCGCAAGAAGTCGAAACCGGACTCGTCGGCGGCTGCCGCGCCGCCCGCCACCGCACCCGCTGCCACCGTGCGCAGCGGCACCGGCTCGGCGGTCTCCCTCGACAAGATCGAACGCTCCGCACCCGGGTTGGTCAGCCTGTACAAGGCGGCCGGGGTCAGCCTGGAGAAGAACCGGCTGGCGGGTGTGCGCGCCGCGGTCTACCTGGTGCTCGACCGCTCCGGCAGCATGGCGCCGTTCTACAAGAACGGCAGCGTACAGGCGCTCGCCGACCGGGTGTTGGCCGCAGCCGCGCACTTCGACGACGACGGCACGGTGCCGGTGATCTTCTTCGACACGAAGGCGTATCGGGCCGAGGAGATCTCGCTGGACAACTACGGTGGCCGGATCGCCGCGCTGCACAAGAAGCTCGGGCACATGGGCACCACGGACTACGTGTCCGCGATGGAAGCGGTGATCGCGCACTACCGCTCGTGTGGCGCGACCGACCCGGCCTTCGTGATCTTCCAGACGGACGGGGCGCCGAACAACGCCAAGGCCGCGGAGAAGGCCATCTGCAAGGCGGCCGAGTTGCCGATCTTCTGGCAGTTCATCGGCTTCGGCCGGGACGAGTTCCGGTTCCTGCACCGACTGGACGACCTGCCCGCGCCCAAGTACCGCGTGGTCGACAACGCGGGCTTCTTCGAGGCCGGTTCGGACCCGAGGCGGATGCCCGACGGCGAACTGTTCGACAGCCTGATGAACGAATTCCCCGAGTGGCTCCAGACCGCGCGGGCGGCGGGGGTGCTTCGCTGAGGTTGTGGCGCGGCGGTGGGGTGGGCCGCGGGGCGGTTGCGGGCGGGGGCGATGGCCGGGCGAGGGGTGCTTTCGGTGGCCGGGCGGCCGGTGTTCGGGCATGGGTGCGGTGTCCGGTGGGGCCGGTGCGGCAGCGGTGCGGGGACCGGCCGGGGTGGGCCGTCGGGCGGCGCCTCGTGCCCGGGCGCGTCGGGGGTGGGGGTTAGGGTCGGAGGGTGGATTCCGATCTTTTCACCGCCGCCGCCGAGGCCCGGCAGGCCAAGGACCCCTCGCTCGCGCCGCTCGCCGTGCGGATGCGCCCGCGCGACCTGGACGAGGTGGTCGGCCAGCGGCATCTGCTGGGTGAGGGATCGCCGCTGCGCCGGTTGGTGTCCTCGGACAGTCGGGTCACCGCGCCGTCCTCGGTGATCCTGTGGGGGCCGCCCGGCACCGGCAAGACCACGCTCGCCTACGTGGTCAGCCATGTCACGAAGCAACGTTTCGTTGAGTTGTCCGCGATCACGGCGGGCGTCAAGGAAGTGCGCGCGGTGATCGAGGAGGCGCGTCGGCAGGCGGGGGCGCAGGGCCGCGACACGGTGCTGTTCCTGGACGAGATCCACCGCTTCTCCAAGGCCCAGCAGGACTCGCTGCTGCCCGCGGTGGAGAATCGATGGGTGACGCTGATCGCGGCGACCACGGAGAATCCGTACTTCTCGATCATCAGCCCGCTGCTCTCCCGCTCGTTGCTGCTGACCCTGGAGTCGTTGACCGACGACGACCTGCGCGAGGTGGTCCACCGCGCACTCGCCGACGAACGCGGACTCAAGGGCACGCTCACCCTCGACCCGGACGCCGAGGAGCACCTGCTGCGCATCGCGGGCGGTGACGCGCGACGGATCCTGACCGCACTGGAGGCGGGCGCGGGCTCGGCGGCCGACAAGGGCGAGGACACGATCACGCTGACCACGCTGGAGAGCGCGGTGGACCGGGCGGCGGTGCGCTACGACCGGGACGGGGACCAGCACTACGACGTGGCGAGCGCGTTGATCAAGTCGATCCGGGGCTCGGACGTGGACGCGGCGCTGCACTACCTCGCGCGGATGGTCGACGCGGGGGAGGACCCGCGCTTCATCGCCCGGCGGCTGATGATCTCGGCGAGCGAGGACATCGGGATGGCCGATCCGACCGCGTTGCAGATCGCGGTGGCCGCCGCGCAGGCGGTCGCGCTGATCGGCTTCCCCGAGGCGCGGATCACGCTCTCCCAGGCGACCATCCACCTGGCCCTGGCACCGAAGTCGAACGCGGCCTATCTGGCCATCGACGCCGCGCTCGGCGACGTCCGCAAGGGCCTGGCCGGTCCGGTGCCGCCACACCTGCGCGACGGCCACTACAAGGGCGCCGCCAAACTCGGCCACGCCCAGGGCTACGTCTACCCCCACGACGTCCCCGGCGGCGTCGCGGCCCAGCAATACGCCCCCGACGCCATCCACGGCCGCACCTACTACGAACCCACCCGCCACGGCACCGAAGCCCGCTACGCCGACATCGCCACCTGGACCAGATCCCGCCTCACCAACGCCACCTCGGACGAGTAGGCCCGGCCCGGCAGACCCGAGTGTGGCCGTGCGGCCCGCCCTCGGCCGCCGCCGGCCAACCCACATCCGGCAACCCTCGGCGCATCCGCACCGGTAGCCGATCGTCCCGCGCCCCGACTGCCACCGGGCCGGCCCCTGCCCGGAAGCCTCCGCTGCCGCCCTGCCCCTGCCGCCCTGCCCCTGCCGCCCTGCCCCTGCCGCCCTGCGCCCATCGATCGTGCCCGCCTCGGTCACCGCCGGCCGACCCGTGTCCGGCAACTCTCGGCGCGGCCGCGCCGCCCGCCGATCGTCCCGCGCGTCGGCTGCTTCCGCCCGGGCCAACCCCCGTCCGGAAGCCCTTGCCCCGGCCGCGCCGTCTGTCGATCGGCTCCCGTCGCCGACCGGTGCCCGGCAACTCTCGGCGCGGCCGCGCCGCTCACCGACCGTCCCGCGCGTCGGCTGCCGCCGGGTCGGCTCCTGCCCGGACGCCTTCGCTGCCGCCTTGCCGCCCGTCGATCGTCCCGCGCTTTGGCTGCCGCCGGTCGTCCCTGTCCAGAAGCCTGCCCCACCGGGCCACCGCCCGGCCGCGCCGCGCTGCCGTTCCGCCGCCCCGGCCTGCGGCCCCGCCTCGCCGCGTTGCCGCCCCGCGCGGTCGGTCCGTTCGCTCGCCGCCTGCCGTCCGCTGCCCGCGCCGGGCGACGGGCTTGGGTGGTGGGTGGGGGCGGGGGTCCGTCTTGCGGGGGAGGCGGGGGCCGTTCGGTGGGGGCCGGCGGGGGATGGGGAGGCCGTGGGGTGGATGGGGACGCCGTACCGGTGGGGGACGCGCCGGGGGGTGGGGGCGGCCGAGGATGGCGGCATCCCATCGCTCGGTTCGGTCTCTCGGGGGCTGCCCATGTTTCGTTTTGCTCTGCGCAATGTCGTCGCGTACAAGGCCAGATTGGCGATGACCGCCGTCGCCGTGCTGCTCGGGGTCGCATTCGTGGTCGGCACCCTGGTCCTGACGGACACGTTGAGCCGGGCCTTCAAGAACAGCGCCTCCAAGAGCTTCGCCGACGTTTCCGTCGCGGTGATCGACGACAACGTCGACCGCACCGGTCCCCGCGAGCACGGCCGCCCGGACCCCACGCTCACCGAGGACACCCTCGCCCGACTGCGCGCGCTGCCGGGGGTCGCGCGGGCGCGGGGCGTGCTGGAGGGCTTCACCGGCGTGGTGGACCGCGACGGCGACCTGCTCGGATCCGGGTGGAGCACCATCGGGACCAACTTCGTGCCGACCGCCGGTGGAGTCGACCCGCGCTTCCCGATGCGTGCCGGGCACGGGCCCACGAACGAGCGCGAGATCGCGTTGGACGCGCGGACCGCGGCCGGGGCCGGCTTCCGGGTCGGCGACACCGTGCGGATCGCGCTGCGCGGTCCGATGGTGGAGACCCGGCTGACCGGCGTGTTCGGGACCGACGACCCGAGGGTGTCGGCGGGCGGCTCGCTGGTTCTGTTCGACACCGCGACCGCTCAGCGACTGCTGGTCGCGCCCGGCCGATACGGCGAGATCGACCTGACCGCGGCCCCCGGTACGAGCGAGACCGCGCTGCGCGACGCGGCCGCGCGGGTGGTGCCCCGCGTCGACAATCTGCGGGTGGATTCCGGACGGGCGCTCGCCCGCGAGCAGATCGACCAAATCGAGGCCGGTACGCGGCAGATGACCGTCGCACTGCTCGCCTTCGCCGGCATCGCGCTGTTCGTCGCCACCTTCATCATCGCCAACACCTTCACCATGCTCGTCGCCCAACGCACCCGCGAACTCGCCCTGTTGCGCGCGGTCGGCGCCCGACGCGGACAGGTCACCCGAATCGTGCTCGCCGAGGCGGCGGCGGTCGCCGCGGCGGCGTCGCTGCTCGGCCTGGGCGCCGGAATCGCGCTCGCGGGGGTGCTCCGGTCGCTGCTGGAGCGGTTCGGCGCGCCGCTGCCCGCCGGCCCGATGATCGTCGAGGGCCGCACGATCGTGGTGGCGCTGCTCGTGGGCTCCGGCGCCACCCTGCTCGCCGCCTGGCTGCCCGCCAGGCGCGCGTCCCGAATCCCGCCGGTCGCCGCACTGAACACCGTCGAACAACCCGCCGGCCCCGGCGGCCTGCGTGGGCGCAGCGCCACCGGCGCACTGATGACCGCCGTCGGCGCGGCGCTCACCGCGTACGGCCGCTCCACCGCCGCCGACAGCGGCCGCGTGCCGGTGGCCGTCGGGGTCTTCCTGGTCCTGGTCGGCATCCTCCTGCTCACCCCGCTGTTGTCCCGGCCGGTGATCGGGGCGGGCGCGCCGTTCCTGGACCGGCCGTTCGGCACGGCCGGTCGACTGGCCCGCCGCAACGCCGTGCGCAACCCCCGCCGCACCGCCGCCACCGCGTCGGCGCTGACCATCGGCCTCTCCCTGATCGCCGGTCTGACCATGCTCGGCGCGTCGATCCGGCAGGCCGTCGAGGAACGCGCCATCGCCGAGGTCGCGGCCGACTACCGGATCAAAACCGTCAACGGCGCGCCCGTCGACCCGAGCGTGCTCGACGCCGTCGTCCGTGTGCCGGGGGTCACCGCGACGTCCCCGCTGATCCGGGACACGGTGACGCTGGACGGTCGCAACGCCGCGGTGATCGCGGTGGATCCCGCGGCGATCGAACGATTGCTCGCCCTTGGCGGCACGCCGGACGCCGCGGCGGCGCTGCGCCGAGGCGAGATCCTGGTCACGGCGGACACCGCGAAGCAGCGCGGTTGGCGAATCGGCTCGGTGGTCCCGATCGACTATCCCGACGGCACCCGGGGCCGCGTCACCATCGGCGGATTCCAGGGCGATCTCGAACAGTTGACCAAGGTCACCGTGCCGGCCGCGCTGATGCGGGCACATTCCACCCACCGCGACATCCGGTCGATCCTGGTGCGGACCGCCGCCGGCGACGACGCGCGGACCACCCGCACGATCGAGCGGGCGATCGGCGACAACCCGTTGATCATGGTCGAGGACCGCACCGACATCCGGCAGTCCATCAGCCGCAGCGTCGACCTGTTGCTCCGGATCATGTACGGGTTGTTGGCCATGGCCGTGCTGATCGCGGTGCTCGGGGTGATCAACACGCTGGCCATGTCGGTCTTCGAACGCAGGCGTGAGATCGGGATGTTGCGCGCGATCGGCTTCGACCGCTCGCGGGTCCGCACCATGGTGCGACTCGAATCGCTGGTGATCTCCCTCTTCGGCGCGATCCTCGGGGTGACCGTGGGCACGTTCCTCGCCTGGGGCATCCTGGGCCCGCTGCGTGGCAAGGTGCCCGGTCTGGTGCTGGTCGTCCCCTGGGACTCGGTCGGCGTATTCCTCGCCCTCGGAGTGGCCGTGGGCGTCGTCGCGGCGGTCTGGCCCGCGCGTACCGCGGCCCGTGCCGCCGTGCTCGGCGCGATCGGTGCCGAGTGAGCCGGACCGGCCCACCCTGCGCGCCGAGCGAGCACCAGCGGCCCACCCTGCGCGCCGAGCGAGCACGAGCGGCCCACCCGCCGCCCGCCGCGGGTCAACCCACCATCGCGCGCAGCCCGTCCGGAGCCGGCATCGTCATCGCCCGGGCGATCTCCGGGTCCGCGGTGCCGGTGACGGCGCCCACCACGGTGCGGCGGATCAGGTCGGTCCAGGCCGGAGCCCGACGCACCATCGCGTGGCCGTCCGCGAGTTCGAAGCGGCAGACCCGCTCGGAGACCTCCCGGGCGGCCAGCGCGTAGCGGTGCGAGGCCTTCGGGCTGGTGGTGTGGTCGGCCGTACCGTGCACGATCACCACCTCCCGGCCGGCGAGGTGCTCGTACGGCTCGTCGTCCTCGATCCACGGCGCGAGGGCGCAGACCGTGCGCACACTCTCGTGCTCGGCCACCCGCAACGCGGTACGGCCGCCCATCGAGTGGCCGACCAGGGTGACCTCGGCCTGCGGATACCGGCTCCGGATGCCGTCGAGCGCCCACCACGCGTCCTGGACCGGATCGTGATCGGGCTCGTTCCACCCGCGCACCCGGTAGCGCAGCAGCCAGGTGGCGGCACCCTCCGCGCGGGTGGCCCGATGGATGCCCCGGGCGATCGGCACCATCCGGCGGTAGGCCAGATTGCGGGTCGACGCCGGTTGCCGACTGCGCGCGCGACCGCCGGGCAGGACCAGGACGACCGCGCGAACGTCCGTCCCGCTCGGCGGCGACCAGGTACGCAGCGCCGCGAGCGGCCCGGTGGATGCGTGCGCGTCCGGCATGCGGAGCCTCCATACTTCCTGCCCGGTCCGGCCGTCCGGACCCCGTCGTCGAGCCGAGGCGGCAATCCCCGCCCGCCGGCCCCAATCCCCGAACGCCCCCGCCGCCCACGTCGTTCCCGCCCCCACCCACGAACCCCCACGTCCGGCAGGCGCGGGGCCGGGTCCGGCGGTCAGAAGCCGCGGGTGCGCTTGGAGGCCGGGCGCATCTCGCGGCCGGTGCGCGGGGGCGGGGACGGGAGCACGAAGCGGGCGGCCTCGGAGCCGACGTTGACGCCCGCCGCCAGCGCCAGGGCCAGCGACGCCGCGTTGACCAGGCTGCGCCAGCCCGTGTCGGTATGGCCGAGGGCCAGGCCGAGCATGCCCTGATACATCGCGCTGCCCGGCAACATCGGGCCGATCGCCGGGATCACGTACGGCAGCGCCGACGTCCCGTGCCAGCGCGCGAGCAACTGCCCGAGCAGCCCGAGCAGTCCCGTGGCGACGGCGGTCGCGAGCACCGGCGCGGCGCCCGCCTCGCGCAGCACCTGGAACACCGCCCAGCCGATCGCGCCGCCCGCCGCGGCGAGCGGCAACAACACCCGCCGTACCTGGACCAGCACCGCGAAGGTCATCGACACCCCGCCCGCCGCCAGGAGTTGCACCAGGCGGGGGTTGGCGTTGAGGTTGAACGTGCCTTCGACGTTGAACTTCACGCCCACCTGGTCGCCGATGTAGATCACGATCGAGATGCCGACGATGATGCCGACGATCAGGTAGAAGACCTCCAGCAACCGGGCTGCGGCGGTGATGTAGAAGCCGGTCAACCCGTCCTGGACGGCGGCGACCAGGGCCCGCCCGGGCAACAGCGCGAACAGGCCGCCGGTGACCACGGCATACGGATTGATCCCGACGCCGACCTTGATCATCGTCACCGTGATCGCGGCGGCCGGCATCGAGGCGAGCACGAACTGGTAGAACTCCGGGACGCCGCGGTCGGAGAGCAACTGCGCCAGTCGCTCGCCGATCAGCGCCGCGACGCAGGCCGCGATGGCCACGATCACCCCGCCGCCGACCATGACGCTGGCGAAGGCCGCGATCAGCCCGGCGGACAGCAGCAACAGGTTGCGCGGATAGGGGTGTCGGTTGCGGCGGATGTCGGCGAGCCGGTGGTACGCCTCCTCCAGGGTCAATTCGGCGCCGGTGATGTCCGAGACCAACTGGTGCGCCTCGTCGAGCCGGGTGTAGTCCACCGCGCGCCGCCGGACCACCCGTTCGCCGGTGACCGGCGGTTCGACCAGGGACGGCTGGTAGGACAGGGTGATCGCGACGAAGGTCACATTGGGTTGGCAGCGTTCCAGGCCGTACGCGTCGGTGATGCCCAGCATCGCCGCCTCGACGTCCTCCCCGCCCTCGCCGCTGGCCAGCAACAATTCGCCGGTACGCAGCGCCAGGTCGAGCACGCGCGGCACCGAGGGGCCGGCCTCCGGCTTCTCCGGCGCGGGCACGATCGGGATGCTCGCGGTGTGCCCGCTGAACCGCAACTGGGTGCGCAGCCGGTCCTGCCACGGGCTGGCCCCGGAGCGAGGCGTCGGCCGGGGTTCCGGCTCCCAGGGGGCGCGGGGGCTCGGATGGTCGCGGCCGTCCCCGTCCGCAGGTTCCTCCGGCCTGTGCCGCGAATGTTGCTCCGACACCCCGTGTGGTCCCTTCCGCCGTTCGCGTCGCGGTCGTCCCGCGTCGGCGGTCTCGCGCCCGGTCCGCCGGGGCGAGCCGCCCGGGTGGATCGCCACCCGGTGCCGCGACCGGAAACGTTAGCCGGTCCCCGGCACCCGATACGGCGCACCACGACGCGGCCGGGTGCGCGGCACGACGCCGCCGCGCCCGGGCGCGCCGGATCGCGCACCACCGTGCCCGACCCCGTACGACCGATCCCGGACCGGGAGACTGCCCGCGCCCGGGCGCATCATGCGACCCGGAAACGCCGCCCCGTCCCGACCGGCACGGCAGCGGCCCGAAATCACGCCTGCCCGTGCACCCCCTGCAGCAACCGGCGCAGCGCCTCACCCAGTTGCATCGGACCCGAGACCGGCGTCTCGAACTCGAACCGCACATCGCACGTACGCTCGGGCCCGCCGGTGCGCAGCCGGATGCCGTGCCGGTCCAGCGACACCGGCGCGACCCGCTCGTCGCAGGCCGGCGCGCCCGCCAGGCTCGCCAGCCGGCACAGGTCGTTGCCGTGGGCGGCGGCGAGGTGCTGGAGCAGTTCGGCCTCGTGGACCGCCAGCGGGTCGGGCTCGGCGTCCGCGTACTCCTCCGGCTCGACGTGCCCGGTGCCCCACAGGTCGTCGACCAGCACTTCGCCGACCTCCAGACGCACGATGGTGCCCGCCCGCGGGGACGCGGTGGGGTCCTGGGCGGACTCGGCGAGCAGGGTGGCGGCCCGGTCGGCGTCGGCGCCGGTGGGGATGCTCAGCCAGCCCGCGATCCAGCAGTGCGCGCGGACCCGGTGCGGCACGGCGACCGGCGCGACGTCCACCAGGTGCAGCACGGCGGCCACGTCCTCGCGCGAGGTCAGCACGACCGCGGCGGTCTCGCCCGGGACGAGCAGCAGCAGCGACCCGTCCGGCTCGACGACTCGGGCGGCCGGGACCACCGGTTCCTCCCGGTCGCCGGGCAGCTCCAGGGTGGCCGACCCGGCGAACGCGGCCAGCGTGCGGGCCCGCTCGGCGGTCAGCGGTCGTCGGGAAGAGAGATCGGTACGCCCGGCGTTGGCCTCGGTGGGAACAGACATGGCGTCCTCCAGGTGCGGCGCTCGTTTGCGACCCCTGTGTGGGCTACCGAACGCATCGTCGTTAAGGTTAGGCTTACCTAAGTGCACCGATCTTGGCAAGGCGACCCGCGTCACGGCGGCCCGAGCGAAGGCGCCCCCCGAGGGACCGCCGACGCGACCGGGCCGACCGCGGCGGCGACCCACACCAGGCGGCCCACCAGGACGACCCACACCGAAACACCCCCGCACGGAGGACCCGACTGTGAATCAGACCCGACCGAAGATCCGGCGCAGCCGTGCGCTCGGTGTGGCGCTCACGCCCAAGGCCGCGAAGTACCTGGAGAACCGGCCCTACCCGCCGGGCGAGCACGGTCGCGGTCGCAAGCAGTCCTCGGACTACAAGACCCGGCTGATGGAGAAGCAGCGCCTGCGCTTCCAGTACGACATCTCCGAGGTCCAGATGCGGGCCGCGTTCGACCGGGCCAACAAGCACGCGGGCAAGACCGGCGACGAACTGGTGGTCGACCTGGAGCGCCGGCTCGACGCGTTCGTGCTGCGCGCGGGCTTCGCGCGCACCGTCTACCAGGCGCGCCAGATGGTCACCCACGGCCACATCGAGGTCAACGGCGGCAAGGTGGACAAGCCGTCCTACCGGCTCAAGCCCGAGGACATCGTCGGGGTGCGCGAGCGCAGCCGGACCAAGCCGCTGTTCCAGGTGGTCCAGGCCGGCGGGTTCGCCGCCGCCGAGACCCCGCGTTACATCGAGGCCCGGCTGGACAAGCTGATGGCCCGGCTGGACCGGCTCCCGCAGCGCCGTGAGGTCCCGGTGATCTGCGACGAGCAGTTGGTCGTCGAGTACTACTCGCGCTGATCCGCGAGCGCGCTCCGCGCGAAACGCGAGCCACATCAAGTCGACACACGCGCCACACCGACCGCGCGGGTTTCCTCGGACGAGGAGACCCGCGCGGTCGCGGTAGGGTCGGGTTTTCCGAGGCGGCCACGCATGTCTGCCGCCTCGACTGATCCCACTCATCAAGGAGCGCATGACGGTGTCGGGTGGCGAAGTCGCGCTGATGATCATCGCGGTTTTCTGGGCGATCCTGGTCGCCTTTCTCGCGGTGGCTCTGGTCAAGCTGGCGAAGGTGCTCAAGGAGGCCACGACCCTGGTCGCAGGGGTGGCGGACCGAGCCGTTCCGCTGCTCGACGAGGTGACCGAGACGGTCCGGGCGACGAATGCCCAGATGGGCCGGGTCGACCAGATCGCGGGCAACGTGCAGACCATGACCACGAACGCCACCGCGCTCTCCTCCACGGTCGCCGCCACCCTGGGCGGCCCGCTCGTGAAGACCGCCGCGTTCAGCTACGGCGTCCGCCGCGCGCTCTCCGCGCAGCAGCGAGCCGAACTCGGCCGCCGGGTGCGGATCGCGGCCAAGGCGCAGAAGGTCGCACGGCAGCGCAGCATGCGCGGGAGGGGCTGACCGATGGCGAGGCTGTTCTGGATCGCGGTCGGCGCCGGTGCCGGCGTCTGGGCCGCGCGCAAGGTCAAGGACAAGGCGTACAAGTACACGCCCGAGGGCGTCGCCGACAATGTCACCGGCATCGGCGAGGCGATCAAGTACTTCGCGGACGAGATCCGCGCGGGCATGGCCGAACGCGAGCAGGAGCTCTACCGCGCGATCGGCGCGGACGTGGCCGCCGCGTCGTTGCCGCCCGCTCCGGTGCGGCGCGTGTTGCCCGGCAGCCGCGAACCGCACGACGACTGGCACGACGGGCGTGATCTGTACGACCCGCGTGAGCTGTACGAAGGCAAAGCAAGGTACGACCGAAGGGACGGCAGCTGATGGAATCGGCAGAGATCCGCAAGCGCTGGCTGCGCTTTTTCGCAGAGCGCGGACACACCGTCGTCCCCTCGGCCTCGCTGGTCGCGGACGATCCCACGCTGCTTCTGGTGAACGCCGGCATGGTGCCGTTCAAGCCGTACTTCCTCGGGGAGGTCAAGCCGAGCTTCAAGCGCGCCACCAGCGTGCAGAAGTGCGTGCGCACCCTCGACATCGAGGAGGTCGGCAAGACCACCCGACACGGGTCGTTCTTCCAGATGTGCGGCAACTTCTCGTTCGGCGACTACTTCAAGGAAGGCGCGATCGGCTTCGCCTGGGAGTTGCTCACCAACTCGATCGAGGAGGGTGGCTACGGGCTGGACCCGGAGAAGTTGTGGATCACCGTCTACCTCGACGACGACGAGGCCGAGCGCATCTGGCGGGACGTGATCGGCGTGCCCGCCGAACGCATCCAGCGGCTGGGCAAGTCGGAGAACTTCTGGTCGATGGGCGTGCCCGGACCGTGCGGTCCGTGCTCGGAGATCAACTACGACCGCGGCCCCGCCTACGGCGAGGAGGGCGGCCCGGCGGTCAACGGTGAGCGCTACCTGGAGATCTGGAACCTGGTCTTCATGCAGTACGAGCGCGGTCCGGGCACCGGCAAGGACGACTACCCGATCCTGGGCGAGCTGCCCGCGAAGAACATCGACACCGGGCTCGGCCTGGAACGCCTCGCGTGCATCCTGCAGGGTGTCGACAACCTGTACGAGATCGACACGTCGCGGATGATCCTGGACCGCGCCGCCGACCTCGCGGGCAAGACCTACGGCCGAGACCACAAGGACGACGTCTCGCTGCGCGTGGTGGCCGACCACGTGCGCACCGCCGTGATGCTGATCGGCGACGGCGTGGTGCCCGGCAACGAGGGCCGCGGCTACGTGCTGCGCCGGATGATGCGCCGGGCGATCCGCAACATGCGCCTGCTCGGCGCCTCCGGCGAGACGCTGCACGACCTGGTCGAGACCACGATCAAGGCGATGGGTCCGCAGTACCCGAACCTGATCGAGGAGGCCGAGCGCATCGACGCGGTCTCGGTGGCCGAGGAGAAGCGCTTCCTGACCCGCCTTCAGGAGGGCACCGCACTGCTCGACGAGTCGATCGTCAAGGCGAAGAGCTCCGGCTCCGCGGTGCTCCCGGGCGAGGTGGCGTTCCTGCTGCACGACACCGAGGGCTTCCCGATCGACCTGACCCTGGAGATCGCCGCCGAACAGGGCCTGGCGGTCGACGAGGACGGCTTCCGCCGGCTGATGAACGAGCAGCGGCAGCGGGCCAAGAAGGACGCCCAGGCGCGCAAGCAGGGGCTCGCCGACCTCTCCGTCTACCGCGAGGTGGCGGACTCGGCCGGTGGCACCGAGTTCACCGGCTACCACGACACCTCGGGCGAGGCGACCGTGGTCGGCCTGCTCGTCGACGGTGTGCCCGCGCCCGCCGCGCACGAGGGCGACGAGGTCGAGGTGATCCTGGACCGCACCCCCTTCTACGCCGAGGGCGGCGGCCAGCTCGCCGACACCGGCCGGATCCGGCTGGACACCGGCGCCGTGGTCGAGATCCGCGACGTGCAGACCCCGGTGGCCGGCGTCACGGTGCACCGCGGCCGCGTGCAGGTCGGCGAAGTCCTGGTCGGCGCCCAGGCGTCGGCCCGGATCGACAACAACCGGCGGAACGCCATCGCGCGCGCCCACAGCGCGACGCACCTGACCCACCAGGCGCTGCGCGACGCGCTCGGCCCGACCGCGGCGCAGGCCGGCTCGGAGAACGCGCCGGGCCGCTTCCGGTTCGACTTCGGCGCACCGGGCGCGGTGCCCGGCAGCGTGCTCACCGACGTCGAGCAGAAGATCAACGAGGTGCTCGCGCGCGACCTGGACGTCACCGCCGAGGTGATGTCGATGGACGAGGCGAAGAAGCAGGGCGCCGTGATGATGTTCGGCGAGAAGTACGGCGACCGGGTCCGCGTGGTCACCATGGGGGACTACTCCAAGGAACTGTGCGGCGGCACGCACGTGCACAACACCGCCCAACTGGGCCTGGTCAAGCTGCTCGGCGAGTCCTCGATCGGCGCCGGCGTGCGTCGGGTCGAGGCGCTGGTGGGCGCCGACGCGTACAACTTCCTGGCGCGCGAGCACACCATCGTCAACCAGCTCACCGAAGTGGTGAAGGGCCGCCCGGAGGACCTGCCCGAGCGGGTCGCCTCGATCATGGCCAAGCTGCGCGACGCGGAGAAGGAGATCGCGGCGCTGCGCGGTGCCCAGGTGCTCCAGGCCGCCGCAGGTCTGGTGGACGGTGCCCAGGACGTGCACGGCGTCGCACTGGCGACCGCGCAACTGCCGGACGGCACCACGCCGGACGACCTGCGCAAGCTCGCGCTGGACGTGCGCGGCCGGCTGGCGGCGCGCCCGGCGGCGGTCGCGGTGGTGTCCGTGGTGAACGGCAAGCCGATGGTCGTGGTGGCCGCCAACGAGGCCGCGCGCGAGCGTGGCGTCAAGGCCGGCGAGCTGGTGCGGGTGGCCGCGCAGACCCTCGGCGGTGGTGGCGGCGGCAAGGACGACGTGGCCCAGGGCGGCGGTTCGGACCCGACCAAGGTGGCCGACGCGCTGGCCGCAGTCACCCGGACAGTCTCCGAACGCGCCTCCTGAGTCGTCCCCTACCCTCGTTCCCCCGGTGTGTGTGGAAGTCTGGAACCGGACTCCCGTACCACCGGGGGACTTGTATGACCGGGCGGCATGCCCGAATAGTTCAATGACGCAGAGTTCTGTGACGGAGAGCCGACCTTGAGACGCGGAGTACGAATTGCGGTCGACGTGGGAGACGTTCGGATCGGCGTCGCGGCCAGTGATCCGCACGGCTTGATCGCCACCCCGGTGGAGACCGTGCCCGCAGGCAAGCGCGACATCGCCCGGGTCCTGGAGATCGTCGCCGAGTACGAGGCGATCGAGGTGGTGGTCGGACTGCCGCGTTCGCTCTCCGGCAAGGAGGGCGCCGCAGCGGCCAAGGCCCGGCTGTTCGCCGGCCGCCTGGTCGCCGCGCTCGACCCGGCGATCGGAGTACGCCTGGTGGACGAGCGGTTGACCACCGTCACCGCCACCCGCGGTCTCCAGGCGTCCGGCGTCAAGGCGAAGAAGGCCCGCGGCGTCGTCGACCAGGCGGCCGCGATCGTGATCCTGCAAAACGCGCTCGACACCGAGCGCGGTTCCGGACGTCCTCCGGGCCTGGCCGTGTCACCTGCCCCGGCCGGGTCCGTCTCCGACTCTGAAAGGCCCACGGCATGAGCGATCTCGGACTGCGCATGGAGTCGGAGCCGCGCAGCCGGCGACGCGGTAAGGACGACAACTCACGGGGCGGCCGGCGCGGCCGGGGCCGGAAGAAGAAGAACCGCAGCGGTTGTGCGGTCTCCCTCGCGCTCGTGATCGTCCTGGCCGTCGTCGGCGGCGGTGGCTACTGGGCCTACGGCTTCCTGAAGGACCGTTTCGGCCCGCCGCCGGACTACAGCGGCAGCGGCTCGGGCACGCTCGTGGTCGAGATCAAGCAGGGTTGGGCCACCCCCCAGATGGCCAACGAGCTGAAGCGGGCCGGCGTCACCAAGAGTGTCGAGGCGTTCACCAAGGTCGCCCGCGAGGACAAGGACCAGCGCGCGTCCAAGATCCAGCCCGGCGCGTACACGATGGCCAAGCACATGTCCGCCAAGGCCGCCTTCGAGATCCTGGTCAACCCGAAGAACAAGCAGGACTTCATCCTCAAGCCCGGCGCGCGCTCGGCCCAGGTCTTCGAGTCGCTGGCCAAGACGCTCAAGGTGCCGAAGGAGAAGGTCGAGGCCGCCGCGAAGGACCCCTCGCTCGGACTGCCGGACTACGCCAAGGGCAACATCGAGGGCTTCCTGTTCCCGGCGTCCTACGTCGCGGCCCCCGGCATGGACCCGCTCGTGGTGCTCAAGGACATGGTCGCCAAGGCGGTCAAGGAGTACGACAAGGACGGCCTCCCGGCGAAGGCCCAACAACTGAACAAGTCGCCGTACGACCTGATCATCATCGCCAGCCTGGTCGAGGCCGAGGGCAAGACCACCGACGACAAGGGCAAGGTCGCCCAGGTCATCTACAACCGGCTCGGCAAGAACATGTCGCTGGGGCTGGACTCGACGGTCAACTACTACCTCGGCAAGAGCAACATCCAGCTCACCAACAAGGAACTCAACGACGCGAGCAACCCGTACAACACGCGCGTCAAGAAGGGCCTGCCGCCCGGTCCGATCGGCAGCCCGAGCAAGGCCGCGATCGACGCGGCGGTGTCGCCGCCGGCGGGCAAGTACCTGTACTTCGTCACCGTCGACCCGATCGCGGGCACCACGAAGTTCACCGACAACGACAGCGAATTCCAAGAGTTCAAGGGCGAGTTGAACAAGTGGATCAAGGAACACCCGAGCCCGTGACGACCCCGACACCGACCCCGATCCCGCGCCGGGCCGCCGTGCTCGGCTCGCCCATCCGACACTCGTTGTCGCCGGTCCTGCATCGGGCCGCGTACGCCGAACTGGGCCTGACCCACTGGTCCTACGACGCGTTCGAGGTCGACGAGCCGGCCCTGCCGGGCTTCGTCGCCGAACTCGACGCGTCCTGGGCCGGGTTGTCCTTGACCATGCCGCTCAAGCGGGCGATCCGTCCGCTGCTGGACGAGATCGAGCCGGTCGCGCGCGACGTGGACGCGGTGAACACCGTGGTGTGCGCCGCCGACGGCCGGCGACTCGGTGCGAACACCGACGTGCCGGGCCTGGTCGCGGCGCTGCGCGAACGCGGCGTGCACCGGGTCGAGTCGGCGGCCGTGCTCGGCGCGGGCGCCACCGCGACCTCGGCGCTGGCCGCGTTGCGCGAGATCACCGACGGGCCGGTGCGGGTGTACGTGCGCGGCGAGGAGCGGGCCCGCGAGATGCGGGTGGCGGGCGAGCGGCTGGGCGTCGCGGTGCGGGTGTGCCCGTGGACCGAGGCGGCCGAGGCGCTGCGCGCGCCGCTGGTGGTGGCCACCACGCCCAAGGGCGCGGTGGACCACCTCGCGATCGAGATGCCCACCGGGCCCGGCGTGCTCTTCGACGTCGTGTACGACCCGTGGCCCACCGCGCTCGCGGGTGCGTGGGGCCACGCGGGCGGCACCGTGGTGGGCGGGCTCGACCTGCTCGTGCACCAGGCGGTGCTCCAGGTCGAGCTGATGACCGGACGGCCGGGGCCGTTGGCCGCGATGCGCGCGGCGGGCGAGGCGGCGTTGGCGGGGCGGGGTTGAGCACACGGGGTTGATCGGTCGGGGTTGATCGGCGCGAGCCGATGGCCGCCGGGGTCCGCGTGACCCGGGCGGGTCGAGGCGGGCGGGTCGAGGCACGGCCGGTCGAGGCCGGGCGGATTTCGGCCCGACCGATCGGGGTGCCCTCGGTCGAATCCGTCGTCCCCAGGCAGCGGGATCCTTGCGATCATCGGATCGGCCCTGGGTACGACGGAACGTGACCGGCATTGGATTCTGCGTATCGTCACAGGCGTGTTCCTCGGCCTCACTCTCGTTTGCGCGCTGCTCGGCTTCGTCGCCGGGCTCGGTCTGCCCCGTCCCATCCATCTCCTGCTCGGTCAGGGCGCCGGCCCGGGGCCGCGCTCGCCGGTCGTCGCCGAACCGGTGACGGCGGCCACCGGGCGGTTCGGTCCGCTGCCGGTCGCCGCGCTGACCGCCCTGGTCTGTGCCCTGCTGGCCTGGCGGCTCGGGCCGGGCCTGGACCTGCTCGCGTTCCTGGTGCTCGCGGTCGCCGGCATCACGCTGGCCATCGTGGACGTGCGCACGTTGCGATTGCCCGACCCGGTGCTGCTGGTGACGCTGGCCACCGGGTTGACCCTGCTGGGCATGGAGTCGCTCGCCCTGGGCGACTTCACCGCCTACCGACGGGCCCTGCTCGGCGGCGTCACGCTGGCCGGATACCACGTGTGCCTGGCCGCGCTGTCCCGCGGCAGCCTGGGCATGGGCGACGTCAAACTCGCCGGCGTGCTCGGCCTGCATCTGACCTGGCTGGGCTGGGGCGTGCTGGTCACCGGCGCGTTCCTGGCGTTCCTGCTCGCCGGGCTCACCGCGACGGTGCTGATCTCGGCCGGGCGGGTGCGTCGGGACAGTCGGCTGCCGTTCGGGCCCTGGCTGCTGCTCGGGGCGCTGGGCGGGGTGTTGTGCGGCACCGAGTTGTCCCGATTGCATCTCGCCTGGTGAGACGACTCCGGCTCGCGCGGCGGCTGTCCGACACCTGGACGCGGCGATGAGGGCCCGCCGCCGGCATGAAAGGATTCGGGTGGACATCCGCCGGGCGCAACCGGGACGGCCCCCGTGGCATCCCCCGGACGCGGTATGCGGCAAGCGCAAAAAGGAGCATTCGTGGGCAACCTACGCTGGCTGACCGCCGGGGAGTCGCACGGCCCCGCACTCGTGGCCACCCTCGAAGGGCTGCCCGCCGGCGTGCCCATCACGACCGACCTGGTCGCGGACGCGCTCGCGCGCCGCCGGCTGGGCTACGGGCGCGGCGCGCGGATGAAGTTCGAGCGCGACGAGGTCACCTTCCTCGGGGGCGTCCGGCACGGCCGCACCCAGGGCGGCCCGGTGGCGATCATGGTCGGCAACACCGAGTGGCCCAAGTGGGAGACGGTCATGTCGGCCGACCCGGTGGACCCCGAGGTGCTCGCCGCGCAGGCCCGCAACGCCGCGCTGACCCGGCCCCGCCCCGGCCACGCCGACCTGGCCGGCATGCAGAAGTACGGCTTCGAGGACGCCCGGCCGATCCTGGAGCGGGCCAGCGCCCGGGAGACCGCCGCCCGGGTCGCGCTCGGCGCGGTCGCCAAGGCGTTCCTGGAGCAGGTGGCCGGCATCCGGATCGTCAGCCACGTGGTCGAGTTCGGTGCGGCCAAGGCACCCGCGGGCGTGCTGCCCGGCCCCGACGACACCGAGCGCCTGGACGCCGACCCGGTGCGCTGCTACGACCCGGACGCCTCGGCCGCGATGGTCGCCGAGGTGGACGACGCGCAGAAGGCCGGGGACACCCTCGGCGGCGTGGTCGAGGTGCTCGCCTACGGGCTGCCGCCGGGCCTGGGCAGCCACGTGCACTGGGACCGTCGGCTCGACTCGCGGCTCGCGGGTGCGCTGATGGGCATCCAGGCGATCAAGGGCGTCGAACTCGGCGACGGCTTCGAACTGGCCCGGGTGCGCGGCTCGAAGGCGCACGACGAGATCGTCAACACCCCCGAGGGCGCCAAGCGCACCTCGCACCGCTCCGGCGGCGTCGAGGGCGGCATGTCCACCGGCGAGGTGTTGCGGGTGCGTGCGGCGATGAAGCCGATCGCCACCGTGCCCCGCGCACTGGCCACCTTCGACGTGCGCACCGGCGAGCCCGCGCAGGCACACCACCAGCGCTCCGACGTCGCGGCCGTCCCGGCCTCCGGCATCGTGGCCGAGGCGATGGTCGCGCTCGTGCTGGCCGACCTGGTCACCGAGAAGTTCGGCGGCGACTCGGTCGCCGAAACGACCCGCAACGTGCGCGGCTACCTGGACGCGCTGGAGATTCGGTAGCGCGATGGCGGACACCGGGGACGCAGGGGACATCGAGACGGTGCACAGCGAAGACGAGGGCGCCCGCCCGCTGGTGGTCCTGGTCGGGCCGCCCGGCGCGGGCAAGACGACAGTGGGCCTGCTGCTCGCCGAGGCGCACGGGGTCGGCTTCCGCGACACCGACGCCGACGTCGAGGCGCGGGCCGGCAAGTCCATCCCGGACATCTTCGTCGACGAGGGCGAACCGCACTTCCGGACGCTCGAACACGAGGCGGTCGCCGCGGCCCTGGTCGAACACACCGGTGTGCTCGCGCTCGGCGGCGGCGCGATCCTGGACGACGCCACCCGGGTGCTGCTGAAGGGGCATCGGGTGGTCTTCCTGGAGGTCGACATCGCGGACGCGGTCAAGCGGGTGGGGCTGGACGCGCCGCGCCCGCTCCTGGTGGGCAACCCCAGGGCCCGCTGGCGCGAGTTGATGGAGCAGCGCCGACCGCTGTACACCGAGGTCGCCGCCGTCACGGTGAACACCGCCGGGCGCACCCCGCAGGACGTGGCAGCCGAGATCCGGGTCGGCCTCGGCCTCGCCGGACGGACCGCCACCGACCCGACCCCATCCGGGCGGACCGTGCCCGAGAAAGACGTGAATCGATGAGCGGCAACCCCTCCGAGCCCGTCCGGATCCGCGTCGGCGGCAGCGCGGAGCCCTACGACGTGCTCGTCGGCGCCGGCCTGCTCGGCGAACTCGCGGGCCTGATCGGCACCGCCGCCCGCCGGGTGGCGATCCTGCACCCCGAGGCGCTGACCGCAACCGGCGAGGCGGTCCGCGAGGACCTCGCGGCGCAGGGCTACGAGGCGATCGCGATCCAGGTGCCCAACGCCGAGGAGGCCAAGGACGTCGCGGTCGCGGCGTACTGCTGGTCGGTGCTGGGGCAGACCGGCTTCACCCGCTCCGACGTGATCGTCGGCATCGGCGGCGGCGCCACCACCGACCTCGCCGGCTTCGTCGCGGCCACCTGGCTGCGCGGTGTGCGCTGGATCGCGATGCCCACCACACTGCTGGGCATGGTCGACGCGGCCGTCGGCGGCAAGACCGGCATCAACACCGCCGAGGGCAAGAACCTGGTCGGCGCGTTCCACCCGCCAGCCGGCGTGCTCGCCGATCTGGCCACGCTGGAATCGTTGCCGCGCAACGACTACGTCAGCGGACTCGCCGAGGTGATCAAGGCCGGCTTCATCGCCGACCCGGTGATCCTGGACCTGATCGAGGCCGACCCCGAGGCGGCCCGCGCCCCGCAGGGCAAGGACACCGCCGAGCTGATCACCCGCGCCATCCGGGTCAAGGCCGACGTGGTCTCCGGCGACCTCAAGGAAGCCGGCCGACGGGAGATCCTCAACTACGGCCACACCCTCGCGCACGCGATCGAGAAGGCCGAGCGCTACAAGTGGCGGCACGGCGCGGCGGTCAGCGTCGGCATGGTCTACGCGGCCGAACTGGGCCGAATCGCGGGCCGCCTGGACGACGCGACCGCCGACCGGCACCGCACCGTGCTCGCCTCGGTCGGCCTGCCGCTGACCTACCGCGGCGACGCGTGGCCCAAGCTGCTGGAGACCATGCGCGTGGACAAGAAGTCGCGCGGCGACATGTTGCGCTTCATCGTCCTGGACGGCCTGGCCAAGCCGGTCGTCCTGGAGGCTCCCGACCCGACCTTCCTGGTCGCCGCCTACGCCGAGGTGTCGGCGTGAGCGCGCGCCGGGTGCTCGTGCTCAACGGCCCCAACCTGGGCCGACTGGGCAGCCGCGAGCCCGACGTCTACGGCGCCACGTCGTACCAGGCCCTGGTCGCCGAGTGTGCGCGGCTCGGCGCCGAACTCGGCTTCGCCGTCGAGGTCCGCGAGACCAACGACGAGGGCGAGATCATCCGCTGGATGCACGAGGCCGCCGACGGCCGCGTCCCGGTGGTGATGAACCCCGGCGCCTTCACGCACTACTCGTACGGTCTGCGCGACGCGGTGGCCCAGCGCACCGCGCCGTTCATCGAGGTACACATCTCCAACCCGTACGCGCGCGAGAGCTTTCGCCACACCAGCGTGGTGGCCGCGGTCGCCAGCGGCACCATCGCCGGTTTCGGCATCGGCTCCTACCGGCTCGCGCTGCGCGCACTGGCCGAGGAACTCGACGGCTGACCGGGACGGGCGCCCGGGTCACCCACG
>NZ_JBHZAV010000068.1:0-50124 GCF_042754445.1 Embleya sp. NPDC059213 | reverse complement strand
ACCCAGGGCTCCTGACCGCCGGTGACCGTGGGACCGGGCCCACCTCCACCAGCCCACGCCGACCGTTTAGCACTGAGCCACCCGCGCCCAACCCAACCAAGATGCACCGCAGGCGGCGAGCACCCGACCCACCCGGGAAAGCCCCCAACGGACCCGACCACACCGCCCTCCCGCTCCACCGCACGGCAGGGCAAGGCAAGGCAAGGCAAGGCACGGCACGGCACGGCACGGCACCAAAGGCGTCCCAGCCCCAAACCGCAGCCTGGCGGCGCGACCGGCAGGCCGGCAGGCGGCCAAAGCGCAGTGCCCGCGCGACCGACGCCGCGCGCCGTCCCGCGCGCGGGACGGCCAGGGCGGGCACAGGTGCAACGGCGATGCCCAGCCGGGAAATCAACGCAGTCCACGCTTCGAACCGGGCGCCCTCGGTCACGGCCCAGGAAGCGGTGTTCGGTCGTCTGGTCGGCGCCGGGCGCGCGGGGGATCGGAAACGGAATCGGAAACGGGCATCGGGAAGCGGGAAGCGGAGACCAGGGAGCCGGGCTCAGGCCATAGGGAGCAGAGTCGCCGTGTGAAGGACGGTGAAGACATGGTCGACCGTGGCGGCTTTTTCGCCGACCGGTGCCACGTAGTCGATCGCGGCGCGGGCCTTTGCTTCGCCGAGGGTGCGGGTGATGGTCCAGGCGGCCAGGTATTGGGAGGCCAGGCAGCCGCCGGCTGTGGCGATGTTGCCGGACGCGTGGAACGGGGCGTCCAGGACCTCGACTCCGGCCGCCTCGACCCACGGGCGGGAGTTCTCGTCGGTGCAGGCCGGCAGGCCGGTCAGCAGGCCGAGTCGGGCCAGGACCAATGCGCCCGAGCATTGTGAGCCGATGAGTTGGCGCGTGGGGTCGAGGGGCAGCGCCGCGAGGAGTCCGTCGTCGGCGACGACGTCGCGGGTCCTGATGCCGCTGCCGATCAGCACGACGTCGGCTTCCGGGATGAAGTCGAAGCCGCGTTGCCCGGTGACCTCGACGCCGTTCATCGACGTGACGGTCGGGGCAGGCGTCGTGATGTACGCGGTCAGGCCGTCCTTGCGGCAGCGGTTGACGATGGCCGCCGCCACGAAGCTGTCGAGTTCGTTGAAGCCGTCGAAGGTAACCACGGCGACCTGGGTCATCTGTGCATCCCCGTTCGGATCGGTGTGCCGACACTTCCCGGCAGGCTACGCCCCGACGCCTGACCGCCCCGACCTCGTCGCCCCCTAGACCGTCCCCAGTCGCCGCGTCACCGCGATCTCGATCACCACCCGCTCCGGGTTCACCCTCGGCTCCCGATAGCGCTCGGTATAGCGCCGAACCGCGTCGGCGACGGCCGCCGGGTCGCCGTTGATCGTCGCGATGCCTTCCAGCGTGGACCAGCGCCTCCCGGCCACCTGGGAGACCGCGACGCGGGCCCCCGTACCGGCCGCCAGCACGTTCCGGACCTTCTTGCTGGCACCGTGCGAGATGACCCGGGCGATCCCCGTCACGTGGTCGTATGTGGCGCCGACGGGCACCAGGTGCGGCGTGCCGTCGGGCCGGTGGGTGACCAGCAGACACAGGTGCCGTTCCTGCCAGAATTCCTGGAAATCCGGGGTGGTGGTCGGCGGAACGTGCAGCGTCATCGAGATCAGGTCTTTCACGATCGGGCGGGCCTGCCGGAGTCGGGCGAGACCGTTCCCGACCCGCCGACCAGCAGTATGACCCCACCGACCCGGGCGCCGAGCAACCCCTCCCCGCCCGCCCCTCAGTCGGCCCGATAAGCCTCCGACATCGCCTGCGCCTGCGCATACGTCGGCGCCCCGGCCGCTCCCGCCTCCTCGTCGCACGCGATCGCCCACGCAAGGTCCACCGCACTCCGCACCGCGACCCGGAACAACAACGACCCCGTACTGATCCGCCGCACGCCCAACTCCGCGAGCCGGGTCCGGGGCGGGCCGGTGGGGCTGTACAGGATGTTCAGCGGCGCGTCGGTGGCGCCCACCAAGGTCTCGATCGCGGCCTCGTCCCCGACGCCCGGCACGAACACGCCGTCCGCGCCCGCCGCCCGGTAGGCCCGAATCCGCCGCACCGTCTCGTCGAGCGAGGCACTCGGGCCGCCCACCCAGTAGGTGTCCGTGCGCGCGTTGACGAACAACGTCGGCGCCGCCTCCTTGAGCGCGGCGATCACCGCGACCTGGCGCCCCGCGTCGGTCAGCGTCCCGTCGGCCCGCCCGTCCTCCAGGTTGACGCCGGCCACCCCCGCCCGCACCAACTCGGCGCCCAACGCCGCAACCTCCTCCGGGCGCTCGGCGAAGCCGCCCTCGATGTCGACGCTGACCGGAACCGGCAGCCGCGCGATGCCGATCCCGAGCCGTACCGTCTCCTCGCGCGTCCCGCCGACTCCGTCCGGCTTGCCCGCCGCGATCGCGACCCCCAGGCTCGTCGTCCCGATCGCCGCGAATCCGCGCTCGACCAGCGCCGCCGCCGAGGCGTGGTCCCACGCGTTGGGCAACACCAGTGGCGCCCCGGCCCGATGCAGGGCACAAAACTCCGCGAAGCGATCGGCATTGGCGGCCTGGTTCGTACTGCTCATCGAGCGTGCCCTCCGGATCGACGGCGACCGCGCCGAACGCGGCCGAACCCTGCCGATCCTCCCCCACCCCCGCCCACCCCGGCATCCGCCTTTCCACCCACCCGACGGCAAACCAGGCCGGCCCAAGCCCCCCCCGAGCAAGCAACCAAGCCCGCCCGAATGCCTCCCGAGCAAGCAACCAAGCCCGCCCGAATGCCTCCCGAGCAAACCACCAGGCCCACCCGGGCACCCCTGGAACAAACAGCCAGAGCCCGCCTAAACACCCCCCCGACCACACAGCCAGAGCCCGCCCAAGCACCCCCGACCACACAACCAGAAGCCGCCCAAGCACCCCCCAAGCAAACAGCCGAGGCCCACCCCGGCGTCCTCCCGGGCGAACGCACGACAACGTCACCCCTTCGAGCCCCGTCCGGGCACCTGCGATAACGTCCCGCGAGAACGAGGGAGGCCTGCCCGATGCTGCTGCACGAGATCCTGGTCGACGCGGCTCGGGAGGTACCCGACCGCACCGCCCTGATCGTCCCCACCCACACCCCACGCACGCACACGGGGCACACCGAGCACACGGAGCACACCGCAGCCCGGCACCCTGCGACCCGGCACCCCGCCGCCCCGCAGCCGGCGGCCCAACACACCGTCTGGACCTTCGCCGAGCTGGCCGCCCACTCCCGCGCGCTCGCCGCCACCGTCGCGCGCCGGACCTCCCCCGGAGCCCGGGTGGGGATCCTCGCGCACAACCGGGCCGAGTACGTCGCTGCCTACTACGGCGTCCCCTGGGCCGGCCGGGTGCTGGTCCCGCTCAATCCCAGGTTGCACCCGCGCGAGTGGGCCGATCAGTTGGCCCGCTCGGGCGCCGAACTGCTGCTCGGCGACGCCGAACCGATGGCCCGGCTCGGCTGGACCGGGGGCCCGAGCCTGGAGTTGGGCGAGGCCGTCACCGAATCCGCCCATGGCGAGCCCGAGTTCACCCCGGCCACCGACGAAACCGCGCTGACCTGGCTGCTGTTCACGTCGGGCACCACCGGCCGGCCCAAGGGCGTCCGGCTCACCCATCGCAGCCTGACCGCCTCGATGCGCACCTCGCTCGCCTGCCGCCCGGTCGACCCGGACGCCGTCGTACTGACCCCGTTCCCGCTCGCGCACGTGGCCGGCTACCAGGTGCCGGCCCACCATCTGATGCGCCGCCCGGTGGTCGTACTGCATCGCTACGAACCGGCCGAACTGGCGCAGGTGATCCGCGAGTTCGACGTCACCAACCTCTCCCTCGCGCCGACCATGATCGATGCGCTGCTCGATCACGTGCACGAGGGCGACGGGTTGCGCGAGCGAATCCGCTCGATCAGCTACGGCGCCTCGCCGATCACGCCCGAGCTGATCCGCCGAGTCGACCGGATGCTCGGCTGCGCCCTGGGCCAGGGCTACGGCATGACCGAACTCTCCGGCAACGCGGTGTTCCTGAGCGCCGCCGACCACCGCCCCGAGTTGTACGCGGCGGCCGGTCGGCCCGGGCCGGGCGTCGAGATCCGCATCGTCGACGACGCGGGCCGGCCGCTGCCGACCGGCGCCACCGGCGAGATCTCGGTGCGCTCCGAGCAGGTCGCGGACGGCTACTGGCAGGTGGACACCGGCGAGTTCGCGTCCGGCTGGTTCCGCACCGGCGATCTGGGCCGGTTCGATGCCGACGGCTACCTGTACGTCCTCGATCGCAAGAAGGACGTGATCATCACCGGCGGCGAGAACGTCAGCGCCCGCGAGGTGGAGGCGGTCTTGCGCACCCATCCGGACGTCCGCGACGTCGCGGTGGTCGGCGAACCGGACACCCGGTGGGGCGAACGGGTGGTCGCGGTGGTCGTCCCGACCCCGGATCGCCCCGTCGACCCGGACGCCCTCGTCACCCTGTGCCGCGCGCACCTGGCCGGCTTCAAGGTCCCGCGCCGCGTCGTGTTCACCGACGCCCTCCCGGTCACCGGCACCGGCAAGGTCAGCAAACCCGCCCTACGCGAACAACTCGCGGAAGCCCAGCCATCCTCGCGGAACACGCCCAACCATCTCGCGGAACACGCCTAACCACCGGCCTCACCCGGCGCACCCGACTCACCGGGTTCAGCGGACCCACCGGACTCGGCGGACTCGGCGGACTCGGCGGACTCGGCGGACTTACCGGACTCGGCGAGACCACGGGAACCACCGGAAGCACCGGAAGCACCGGACTCACCGGACTCACCGGAACCGCCAACCACCGGCCGAATCTCATAAGCGCAATGCGGCGCCCCCGCCACCATATGGCTGACCCGCCGCACCTCGGTATCCGGCAACGCCTCCCGCAGGAAGGCCAGTTCCGAGGAGCACGCGGTCCCGCACCGGATCGCCACGTCGAAGATCGCGCAGTTCTGCTCGACGATCAACCACCCGCCGCCGTCGGCCAACGGTTGCGCGGCGGCCAGGTAGCCGTCCTCGTCCAGGATCGCGGCTATCGCGGCCACCCGATCGGCCAGCTCCGGCGCGGTGGTCCGGGCCCGGGCCCGTTCCAGCCGCCGCTCGCGCCGACGGTCGAACAACCGGTCCACGAAACCGGGTTCCTCGGCCTGCGCGGTCTCCAGCAGGTCGCCGACCAGGTCGCCGTAGCGCCGGGGGAAGAGGTTCTCCCCGGCCGCGGTCAGCCGATACACGTGCTTGGGCCGGCCCGGCCCGAGTCGGGCCTGCCGATGGGTCACATAGCCCTCGGCGACCAGTCCGGCCAATTGTTGCCGCATGCCGCTCGCGGTCATCCCGACCGCGTCGGCCAACTCTTCCGCCCGCAGTTCGCCCGCGCCCTTGAGGTGCCGCAATATCTCGCGCCGGGTCTCGGGCAACAGTGCGAACGCGTCCTGCTCGGTCACCGCTCGCTCCTCTCGTCCACCCCGAGTCTCCCGAGTGCGTGTGCGTGCGCGCCGGTGCGCGTGCGCCGACGCCGCGGGCCCGCCGACGTCGGACAGGGCCGCACGGGAGGCATCCCGCGCGGCCCCGGACCGAACGCCGTTCCTCAGGCGCCCTTGGCGGCCGAGAGGCGGGCGGCGACGTCGTCCCAGTTGAAGACGTTCCACACGGCCTTGAAGAAGTCCGCCTTGACGTTCTTGTACTGGAGGTAGAAGGCGTGCTCCCACGCGTCGATCGCCAGCAGCGGCACGGTGCCCTGCGGGATGTTGCCCTGGTGGTCGTAGACCTGGGTGACCACGATGCGCTGCGAGAGCGGCTCCCACGCGGCGACGGACCAGCCCGAGCCCTGCACGGTCATCGCGGTCTGCGTCATGTGCGCGCGGAACTGCTCGAAGCCGCCGAAGTCGACGCCGATCTGCTCGGCGAGGTCACCGGTGGGCTCGCCGTTGCCGGTCGGGCCGAGGTTGGTCCAGAACAGGCTGTGCAGCACGTGACCCGAGACGTGGAAGGCCAGGTCCTTCTCCAGCTTGGAGATGGTGCCGTAGGCCTCCTTGTCGCGGGCGTCCGCGATCTGCTCCAGGGCGGTGTTGGCACCGGTCACATACGCCGCGTGGTGCTTGTCGTGGTGCAGCTCCATGATCGCGCCGCTGATGTGCGGCTCCAGGGCGGCGTAGTCGTAGGTGAGGTCGGGGAGCGTGTAGACCGTGTCGGCCACGGGAGTTCCTCCTGCGCAGTGGTTGCGGTGACGTGCTCGACCCTATGCTTCTCACCGGAGACCGGGCAAGTTAGGCAAGACTTAACTGTCCTAACCGGAGTCCCCCGGTCCACTCGAAGCAGACAAAGGAGTTGACGGTGCATCAGCAAGCCGCCGAAACCTTGGACGAAGCGTTCGAACGTCTACATCGCACCGGTTCCGAGTTCGACGACAAGTTGTCCAATCACGGACCGATGGCCGTCGAGGCGCTCGTGCACTCGGGCCAGTGGGAAGCCGTGCCCGCTTGGTTGGACGTTTACACCACCCGGCTCGAACCGGTGGCCCGCCCGACCGAGCGCATCGCCCGGGACGGGTGGCGCGAGGCGCTGGGCGACCGCGCCCGCGACGGGGACTGGATCGCGCTGTTCACCGACGAGATCGCCGAACAACCGTGGCGCGAGGTGCTCGCGTTGTGGTGGCCGCGCCTGCTCCCGGGCCTGCCCGGCGGCGCCACGCACGGCGTGATCCGGGTCGGACACGCGGTCCGCGCGCTGCTGGAGGCGGGCGAGAGCCCGGTCCGGCTCGCCGAGTTCGCACACGCGATGGCGTACTTCGCCTCCAGCAACCAGGCCCTGCCCGAACTGCCTCGGCTCGCGGGGGGCCGCACGCCGTTCGACGCCCTGGACGCGGTGCCGCCGCTGCCCGCCGGCGAGAAGGGCCACATCAACCGGCGGCTCGACTCCCTGGCCGGCTGGGACCGCTGGCTCACCGCGACCCTGTCGGTGCGCACGGGCCGACACCCCCGAGGAGGCGCAATCGCTGCTGGCGGACACGGTGCACGCGGCCACCCTGCGCTATCTGCGTCGCGGACACGGCAACGCCGTGATGAACGTGCACGGCGTGACCGCCCCCAACGCGGTGCTGCGGGTGTTGCCCGCGCTGCCGACCGAGTTGTGGATCCCCTCGTACACGGCCGCGTGGGCCACGAGCAGCGCGGTCTTCGCGGTGTACATGGCGCCCGAGGACGGGCCGGAGCCGCCCGCTCCGGCGGCCGATGCCGCGGCCGCGATGGAGAGCGCGTGCGCGCACGGCGACGAGCACGTGATCAAGCTGGCGGACACCGCGGCGGATGTGCACGCGCGCTCCGACGACGCGCGGGCGTTGTCCGCCGGGGTGCTCGCGGCGGGCCTGGTGCGGCCGCTGCGGGAGTGATCGAGCGGGGCGCGTCGCGCGACACGCCCTCGTCCGAGTGAGATTCCCCCACTCGGCGCAGCGGATTCCGTTCGCTGGTCCCCTACGGACCGCCCGCACGGACACCCCGTACGGGACCGACGAACGGAGTTCCGATGCGCATCACCACCCTGCTCGCCGCCGCGGCCGGCGGCGCCCTGCTCGCCCTGGCCGCCACCGGGCCCGCGCTCGCCGACGGCCGCGCGGACACCCTGACCAGCGAAACCCGCCAGGTCGGGCAGATCAACGAGGACGACGTGATCAAGGAACTGCGGCCTGCCGTGCTGGGCATCCACCAGGGCGTCTCCGGCGGCTTCGTCGAGGTCCCGCCGCCGCACGTGACGGCACCGCAGATGCCGCCGCTGCCCGACTTCTAGGGCGATCCGCCACCCCGCGTCGGCCGCCGAGTTTCCCTGACGCACCGTCAGATACCTCTGGATCTCGGCCGCCGACCGCACTACCGTCCGCCCATGACCCAGACATCGAAGGACCCGGCCGGGACATCCACGGACCTCGAGGAACGCAGGCGTACCGTCGAGAACTTCTGGCGGGGCGTGGACACCCACGACTGGGACCTGGTGGCGTCCACCCTCGCCGACGACTTCGTGCGCGTCGGCATGCGGGACAACGCCGAGGACACCTGCGAGGGCAAGGAGGCGTACCTGCGCTTCGTTTCCACCGTCACCGGTCGGATGGCGCAGCACGAACTGCGCTCGCGGTTCACCTTCCTCAGCGAGGACGGCCGATACGCGTTCAACGAGGCGGTCGAGTCGATCCGGCCGACGCCGACGGACGACCTCCTGGTGATGCGCTTCGCGAACTACCTCGAACTGAACGACGAGGGCCTGATCGTGCGACTGGACATCTTCTGGAAGACGCCGCCGTACATGCCGCCGGACTGGATCACCGTGGACGCGACCCTGGAGCGCGATCCGCGGGGCGACTGAACGCGCGCACCCGGGTCGGCCCAGAATGTAGCCATGATCGAACCCGACGCCCCCCGCCCGGCGCGCCGATGGTGAACGCCCGACCGCTCACCCCGGCCGCCCTGGTGGACGAACTCGTCGCGGCGATCACCGACCGCGCGGGCGACCGCCGATGGACCCGGGTCGCCGTGGACGGCGCGGACGCGGCCGAACCCGGCGCCGTCGCCGACACGCTGGTCGCGCCGCTGCGCCTGCTGGGACATCCGGTGTTGCGGGTGGCGGCGCGCGACTTCCTGCGCCCCGCGTCGGTGCGCCTGGAGTACGGGCACACCGACGCGGAGTCGTATCTGTGGGGCTGGCTGGACGACGCCGGATTGCGCCGGGAGGTGCTCGAACCGCTCGGCCCGGACGGCACCGGCCGGGTGTTGCCCAGCCTGTGGGACGCCGCCCGGGATCGGGCCACCCGCGCCGCGTACACCACCCTGCCCGAGGGCGGGGTCCTGCTCCTGGACGGGCCGCTCCTGCTCGGCAAGGGGCTGCCGTTGGAACTGACCGTGCACCTGTGGTTGTCCCCGGGCGCGCTGCGCAGGCGTACGCCGGCCGAGGACGCCTGGACGCTGGAGGCGCTGACCCGCTACGCGGACGAGGTCGCGCCCGCGACCGAGGCCGACCTGCTGGTGCGCTACGACCACCCCGCCCACCCGGCCCTGATCGAGCCGGACCGCCGCCGACCCTGATCCCGCGCCGGACCGGGCCTAGTTGAGCGTGTCCGGGTCCGGGCCCATCCGGCCGCCGCGGTCCAGGGCCTGGATCGCGTCCAGGTCGGCGGAGCTCAGTTCGAAGTCGAACACCTCGAAGTTCTCCCGGATTCGGGACGGGGTGACCGACTTGGGGATCACGATGTTGCCGAGCTGAAGGTGCCAGCGCAGTACGACCTGGGCGGCGGTCCGGCCGTGCGCGCGGGCCACCTCGGCGATCACCGGGTCGGCCAGCAGGTCGCCGCCCTGACCCAGCGGGCTCCACGCCTCGGTCGCGATCGCGTGCGCGCGGTCGTACCCGCGCACCTTGGTCTGCTGGAGGTAGGGGTGCAGTTCGACCTGGTTGACCGCGGGCACCACGGCGGTGTGTTCGAGCAGTCGGGTCAGGTGGTCGGGCTGGAAGTTGGATACGCCGATCGTGCGTACCCGGCCGTCCGCGAGCAGCTTCTCGAACGCCCGCCAGGTGTCCAGGTAGCGGTCCCGGTTCGGGGTCGGCCAGTGGATCAGGTACATGTCCACGTAGTCCAGGCCGAGTTTGGCCACGCTCTCGTCGAACGCGGTCAGGGTCGAGTCGTAGCCCTGGGCGTTGTTCCACAACTTGGTCGTCACGAACAGGTCCGCCCGCGGCACGTCGGAGGCGGCCAGCGCGCGACCGACGCCCGTCTCGTTGCCGTAGGCGGCGGCGGTGTCGATGCTGCGGTAGCCCACCTCCAGCGCGGTCTCCACGGCGGTGGTCGCCTTGTCGTTCTCGACCTGGAAGACCCCGAAGCCGAGTTGCGGGATGGTGGTGCCGTTGTTCAGGGTGATGTCGGGTACGGGGGTCGGGCTCATGGTTGGGATCGTCCTTCGTCGCAGGGGTCGGGCGGGATGACCCGGCGTCGGCCGGGCAGCCGATCGGGCTGCTCGACCGATCGGCCCGCAGCGCCCGAGTCACCCTGCCCGCTCTGCCCGCTGAGCGCGTTCCGCACACCGGGCGTACGCACCGCCACGACGCGCAAGCGGGTGGACGCAGGCCCGATCGGCCCCAGCTCGGCCGCCGTTCGAGAACACCCGAAGCCCCGGCTGCGTGCCACCCGCAGCCGCACCGGCGAGCGCCGGACGAGCCGTCCCGCCCGTCCGGCGCCGAGGACCCCGTCCCCCTACACCAGAATGCTCGTCGGGCTCCCGGTCGAAAGCGCGACCCCCAACGCCGTCAGCCGCCCCGACTCCGGATCGCAGCGGAACCCGGTGACCGTGTCCCCGCGCTGATTCGCCACGTACAACACGTCGCCCACCAACGCCAGATCCCGAGGCCAGGCCCCGCCGCCCGGCACCTCCTCGACGAGCGCCAACTCCGCGCCGTCCACCGCGAGCACCGAGATCGTGTCCGGCCCCCGGTTCGCCACGTACACGAACCGCCCGTCCGCCGCCGCGACGATCCCCGACGGCGCGCCCTCGCCGCCCGAGAGCACGAACGGCTTGCCCGCCACCGTGAGCGCCCCCGTGCGCGGATCGCTGCGCAGCGGCGTGACCGTCGTGTTCAACTCCCCGGCGAGCCAGGCGAGATCGTTCGGCCCGTAGGCGATGTGTCGGGGCCCGGTCCCCGGCGGCAGTGTCACCTTCGGCCCCTCCGCGATCGTGCCCGCCTCGGCGTCGAAGCGCAGGTGGTACACGGTGTCCGAGCCCAGGTCGCACACCACGAGCCACTCGCCGCCGGCCGCGAACGTCACCTGGTGGGCGTGCGAGGACGCCTGGCGGTCCTTCACCGGGCCGGACCCGGTCAACCGCACGTGCGTCGCCGCCTCGCCGAGCGTGCCGTCGTCGGCGATCGGGTGCACGGTGACGCTGCCGCCGCCGTAATTGGCCACCACCACGAATCGCCCGGTGGGTTCGGCCGCGAGGTGACACGGTCCCGCGCCGAGCGTGGACACCTCGCCCAACGGCACCAGCCGTTCGTCCTGCACCGAGTAGGCGCCGACCGCGCCCTCGCCGCCCCGCTCGCTGACCGCGTAGAGGAAACGACCCGAGGGGTGCCGGGCCACGTACGAGGGCGAGATCGCCGGGATCACCGCGGAGGGCGTGCCGAGCAGCCCGGTCGCCGGGTCCTGTCGGCACACCGTGATGCCGCTGCCGTGCCCCTCCATGTCGGGGGTGTACGCACCCACGTACACGAGCGGTCCGCGTCGGTCGGAAGCATTTGGTGAGGTCACACGGTTCTCCTGTTGTCTGGCCTGGGGCGGCTGTGGCAACCGACCGTCGATCGAGTCACGATCCGACGGCCGAGCATGCATCCGTCGAGCCGGCGGAGCCGACCACGCAGATCATCGCGGATCGATCGCCTCGTCGCCGCCGATGTCATGCTCCTCCCCGACCCCGTCGCCGGCACACCCCGCCGCGGGTCCGGGTCACCGCCGGGTGCGGACCGCGTAGTCCCACACCTCGGCGCTCAACAACGATTCGACCGCGTCGAGTTGCGCGAGCGCGTGCGCGGCCGTCGCGTCCACCCCGACGCCGGCCGCGATTTGCCTGCCGATGCCGCGGAAGACGGCCTGCTGGATGCCGGCGAGTTGCCCGGCGATCAGGGTCGGCACCGGGTCCCCCGGTTCCGCGCCCGCCTCTTCGGCGAGCGTGGCGCCGAGCACGTCCGCGCCCAGTTGCTGCATCCGCCACAGCCGGGCCATCAGCGCCGGCGACCCCTGCATGACGTTCATGAAGCGCTCGTAGCCCTCGACCAGGCCCACGTACGGCGAGCGATCCTCGACGTCCCGGCGCAGCGCGTCCAGCACCGCGCGGGCCGCGGACTGGCCCACCGCCCGCTCGCGCACGATCCGGGCCGCCCGGTCGACGACCTCGGACTCGCGGTCGAAGAACAGGTCTTCCTTGGCCGGGAAGTAGTTGTAGACGGTGTTCACGGACACCTCGGCCGCGTCGGCGATCTGGGCGACGGTCACCGCGTCGAACCCGCGTTCCAGGAACAGACCGGTCGCGACGTCCGAGATGTGCGTGCGGGTGCGCCGCTTCTTGCGCTCGCGCAGCCCTTCGGCGGGTTCCGAGTCCGTCATGCATCCATCCTAGCCTTCATGGGGTCATTTTAATTTTGGGGTCGTTGCAAAATTTAAATGACTATGTTTCGGTAGTCGCATGACACCGGTCATCCACACCACCGGGCTCGCCCGGACCTTCACGACCAAGCGCGGCACCGTCGAGGCCGTCCGCGGCATCGACCTGACCGTCCCGGCAGGCGAGATCCTGGGCTTCCTGGGTCCCAACGGCGCCGGCAAGACCACCACCCTGCGCATGCTCACCACCCTGCTGGCCCCCACCGGCGGCAGCGCCACCGTGGCCGGCCACGACCTGCTGCGCGACCCGGCGGGCGTACGCAGGCGGATCGGCTACGTCGCCCAGTCCGGCGGCGTCGACCCCGCCGTGTCGGTACGCGAGGAACTGACCACCCAGGCCCGGCTGTACCGGCTGGACCAGGCGCAGGCCCGGGCCCGCACCACCGAGTTGGCCGCCGACCTGGATCTGTCCGACCTGCTCGACCGCCCGTGCGCCGCACTCTCCGGCGGACAACGCCGCCGACTCGACATCGCGATGGGCCTGGTGCACCACCCCGACGTGCTCTTCCTGGACGAGCCCACCACGGGCCTGGATCCGGGCAGCCGCGTCGACCTGTGGGATCTGGTCCGTCGGATCCGCGACGAATGGGGCACCACGGTGTTCCTGACCACGCATTACCTGGACGAGGCCGACGCGCTCGCGGACCGGCTCGTGGTGGTCGACCGCGGCCTCGTCGTCGCCCAGGGCACGGCGCACGCGCTCAAGACCGAGTACACGGGTTCCCCCGACTCCTCGCTCCAGGACGCGTTCATCGCCATCACCGGTCGGCGCACCCCCGAGCCGAACGAGACTCCGATCGCCGTCTGACCCGGCAGAGGTAGCCATGTCCATGCCATCCACACCGTCGACGCCCACCCCACCGCCGACCCCGGCCGCGGCGTCGCCGCCGGCGGCCCGCGACGCCGCGACCACAACACCGGGGCGACCGGAGCCGGCCGCGGCCGCGGCCTTCGTGTCGGACACGCTGCTGATCTTCGGCCGCTACCTGCGCCAGACCGTGTCGGCCAGGATCGGCCTGATCTTCGGGATCGTCCAGCCGCTGCTGTTCCTGATCCTGTTCGGCCCGCTCCTGCGCGACGTCCCGCTCGGCGGCGAGGGCGACTCCTGGCAGACCCTGGTGCCCGGCCTGCTGGTCCAGCTCGGGCTGTTCAGCGCGGCGTTCGCGGGCTTCGGGATCCTGATCGAGAAGCAGTACGGCGTGGTCGAGCGCATGCGGGTCACGCCCGTGAGCCGACTCGCGCTGCTGCTGGGGCGCGTGCTCAAGGACATCGTCCAGATGCTCGTCCAGTCGGTGGTGCTGGTCGTGGTCGGCGTGGCGTTCGGGCTGCGCGCGCCGCTGCTCGGCGTGTTGATCGCGTTCGGTTTCGTCGCGTTGATGACCGCCTCGCTCGCGTCGCTGTCCTACGCGCTGGCGATGCGGGTGGACAGCCCGCAGGAGTTCGCCCCGGTGGTGAACTCGGTGAACCTGCCGGTGATGTTGCTGTCCGGCATCCTGCTGCCGATGTCGCTGGCCCCGGGCTGGCTGGACGGCATCT
Organism: Embleya sp. NPDC059213; assembly: GCF_042754445.1. Taxonomy (NCBI): domain Bacteria; kingdom Bacillati; phylum Actinomycetota; class Actinomycetes; order Kitasatosporales; family Streptomycetaceae; genus Embleya; species Embleya sp. NPDC059213. The sequence continues at coordinate 36,374 of NZ_JBHZAV010000068.1, read as the reverse complement.
CCCGGGCCAACCCGCTGCGCTACCAGGTGCAGGCGGTGCGCTCCGCGTTCGTGGGCGACTACGGCGGCACGGTGGGCATGGGCGTGCTGACCGCGCTCGGATTGGCCGCGGTGTCGCTGGTGCTGGGCGTACGCGTGTTCCGCCGCGCCGGCGCGTAGTCGGCCGACCGTTTCGGGGCGACGGCCGCGCGGGCGCTCAGGCGTATCGCGCCGCCGTCGCCCGCGCGGCGTCGGCCAGTGCCGCGCGCAGTTCGGGCGGGCCCAGGACCTCGACGTTCGGACCGAGTTGCAGCAGTTCCGCCACCGCCACCTCGATCGACTCGATCGGCAGGTCGGCCCGGACCCGGCCGTCCGGCAGCGGCTCCCCCGCGCTCGCCTCCACGGTGTCCGCCACGTACGCCCCGAACAGGTCGCGTACCCACGCGTACACATCCGGGTTGATCAGCACGTCCGCGCGGATCGCCCGCAGTTGTTCGACGAAGTCCCGAGACCAGTCCTGCCAATAGGTGGGCAGGTCGAAGTCCGGGTCACGCTCGAACACTTCGTCGAGCACCTCCAGTTCCTCGATCCGCACCACCCGGTACGTACGATCGCGATGCTCGCCCGCCTGCACCGTGCGGGCCACCAGGTACCACGCGCCCGCCTTGAGCACGAGCCCGTACGGCTCCAGTTCGCGGGTCACCTCGCCCCGCCAGCGCCGGTAGTGCACCCGGATCCGTCGGTCGGTCCACACCGCGGCGGCGATCCGGGCCAGATCGGGCGAGCGGTCCGCCTCGCGATACCAACCCGGCGTGTCCAGATGGAAGCGCAGTTGCGCTCGGTTCACTCGCCCGCGAAGCTCCGCGGGCAGCCCCGCCTGCAGCTTGAGCTGCGCGGACGCCACCACCGCGCCCAGCCCCAACTCGGCCGCGGGCCCCGGCAGGCCGGCCAGGAAGAGCGCGTCCGCCTCGTCGTGGGTGAGGCCGTTGATCCGCGTGCGAAAACCCTCCAGCAACCGATATCCGCCGGCCGACCCACGCTCGGCGTACACCGGCACACCCGCCGCGCCGAGCGCCTCCACATCGCGGTAGACGGTGCGGACCGACACCTCCAACTGCTCGGCCAGTTCGGTCGCGGTGACCAGCCCCCTGGTTTGCAACGTCATCAGGATGGTCAGCAGTCGGCTCGCGCGCATGATCACCAGTGTTGCGCATACCTGACCGTTGTTGACAGGTATCGGCAGAGACCGAGCGACGCGGGCACGTCACCGGAAAGGCTTGGACCATGAGCGACACCACCGGCCGAACGCAGGACGCGGGCTATCAAATCGGCGTGTCCAAGACACTCCCGTATCCCGTCGAGCAGGTGTGGGAGTTGATCACCTCCGCCGCCGGCCTGGCCCTGTGGCTGGGCGAGGACGTGGACCTGACCCCGACCCGGGGCGCGCCGTACCGCACCGCCGACGGCAGCACCGGCGAGGTGCGCGGGTGGCGCGAGACGGACCGGATCCGGGTGACGAGCCGGGTGCCGGACTGGGATCACGACACGACCGTGCAGGTCGCGATGAGCGCGAGCGGGCCGGGACGGACGGTCCTGCGGTTCCACCAGGAGTGGTTGTCCGACGCCGGGGAGCGGGCCCGGCAGCGCACCCACTGGCAGGGCGTGATGGCGGCGGTCGAACGGGCGTTGGCAGCGCCGAACGAGTGAAATGCGTCGGCGAACCGGTGCACTTCCGTTCGGGATCTTCGTATCCGTGTCATTCGTTGATCGACCATCGAAGGATTTCGGCGGCGCGAGGCGGGTCGGCAGGGCCCGACCTCGCGGCCGAGGTCTCGATACGGCAGTGGATCCCGGTACGGCAGCGATGTCCGTCCGGAATGGGAACGGAGAACGGCGCGATGAGCGGCTTCCTCGACAAGGCCAAGAAGATGGCCGAAGACACCATGAACACCGGCAAGCACAAGGTCGAGGAGGTCCAGGTGGGCCGGGAGGCGGGCACCCTGCTCAAGCAGTTGGGCACCGCCTACTGGAAGGAGCAGCGCAGCGGCGGCTCGCACGAGGAGGTCACCCGGGCGCTCGCCGCTCTGGACGAACACGTGGCCAAGCACGGCGACGCGGCACTGCGCGGCTGAACCGGCCCGAATCGACGACGGCCGACGCCGTGTGGGACGCCGGCGACGAGGCGGCCGGACTCGCCGGCCCCACCCCGTCGCGGCGCGTCCCGCGCTTCGGGCGGGCCGTGCCGCACGGCCGCAGGGGCACGCGACGGTGATCGCTCAGGCGGCGCTGTCCTCCCGGACCGCCGCCGTGGCGCCCGCGAAATCACGCCGAGAACCCGCGGCCGCATCCGCCGCGGGGTCCCCGAACGCCGAGGAACGGTTCTCCTCGGCCTTGCGACGTCGACGCCGCCGCACGTAGGTGACCACGCCCGCGACGATGCCGATCGCGACGATCGCGGCGCCTATCCAACCGGGGACGCTCGCCGCCGACGGGTACGCGCTGCCCGCGAGGCGGCCCAGCATGATCGAGCCCGGCACCCACACCAGGATCCCGACCGCGTTCCACGGCGCGAAGCGTCGGTAGGGCATGCCCGCCGCGCCGGCCAGACGGGGCAGCAGGGTCCGGGCGAAGGCGACCCAGCGACCCAGCATCACGGTCACGCCGCCCGCGCCGCGCCCGCGGGTGAACATCTCCTCGGCCCGTTCCCACCGGGGCTCGCCCACTCGGCGCCCCAGCCGCCCGGTCCGTATCCGTTCGCTGCGGTGTCTGCCCGAGAGGTAGCCCAGGGTGTCCCCGACCAGCGCGGCGGAGGTGGCGATGATCAACACCGGGACCAGGGCCAGGTGGCCCGTGGAGGTGAGCAGTCCGCCCAGCAGGAGCACCGGTTCGGCGGGCGCGAACACGCCCAGGAGCAGCCCGGTCTCGATCACGGCGACCAGAGCGATCACGACATAGGCGTACAGCGGCGGTAGATCTCCCAGCCGCTCCACCCACTCGTGCACGGCATCCACGTGGAACCTCCCCGTTAGGCCGCTTGCCATGTGGCTTGACAAGCATCCGCCTTCAATCCTGTCAACGGATCCTGCGCGCGGCCGAATTCCCGTCTACTCCCCTGGCCGTACAAAGGTGACGCCAGTCATCCGTCCCGGTTGCCCACACCCGCGCGCCCGGGACCAACGAAACGGACGCCGGCGACGCCCTCTACGTTGGGCGCCATGAACGACTTCGAAATCCGGCCGGCGGGCCGGGACGACATCGCCGCGATCGTAGGGCTTCTGGTGGACGACACGCTCGGTTCGGGCCGGGACTCGCAGGAGGACCTGACCCCGTACCTGGCGGCCTTCGAGCGCCTGGTGGCCGATCCGAACCAGGAACTGGTCGTGATGACCGGGCCGGACGCGGCGAGCGGCGGACGGAAGGTGATCGGCACCCTCCAGTTGACCATCATCCCGGGCCTGTCCCAGCGCGGCACGACCCGTGCCCTGGTGGAGGCGGTGCGCATCGACAGCGCCGAGCGCGGCGGCGGCCTGGGCACGATCCTGATGCACTGGACCATCGAACGTGCCCGCGAGCGCGGCGCGACGCTGGTGCAGCTCACCTCCAACAGCACTCGGGAGAACGCCCACCGCTTCTACCGCAACCTCGGCTTCACCGACTCCCACGTGGGCTTCAAGCTCACCTTGTGAGCTTGAAGGCGGTTTGTGGGGTTCGAGTAGATTTTTGGGATTCGAGCTGCCTTGCGGCGTTCGAGGAGCTTTCCGAGGCTCAAGCCCTCGTGTGGGCCTCGGGCCGCCCTTCGAATCGCCGGCCGGCCGGCGCTCGAACGCACGCCCGCCCCGAGGCCCCGCCCGGTTCGCCGAGCCGCAGCCGGGTGGGGCTCGCGGCGGGATCCGGTCCTACGGCCGCTCGCCCAGCTCGACCCGGACGCCGACCGTCCCCGCCGTCCCGCGCCGCAGTCGGCTGCCGAGCAGGGTCATCCGCCCGACGAGCCCGAACTTGCGCCGGATCAGGTCCCGGTAGTGCTCCGTCCCGGCGGCGTCCAACAACGACGCGTGGCCGGGCACCGCCCCTCCGCCGGTCCTCCCGCGCGCATCGCACGCGGTGACCGTGACCCTGCCGCCGTTGCGGATCCGTTTCACCTTGCCGGAGTCCCGCGCGGTCCACACACCGAGTGCGTCGCCGTCGCGGAACACCCACACGGGCGTGCCCACCGCACGCCCGTCCCGCCGGAACGTGGTCAACAGGACGTACTTGCCGGCCGCGAGCCGGTCCAGGTCCGCGGGGCCCCGAGGCGAAGTCATGCGCGCGAGTCTAGAGCGCGCATACGGCGCGAACACGGCGCACACGAAGCGATCGTCAAGATCGTTCGCAACCCGACCTGCCCGGCGCACGGCCCCGGGTGGGACGATGATCGGATGTCGCGCACATCGGAGGAAACCCGCGTCCAGGTCCGGCCCGCGACCGAGGCCGACGGTACGAGGCTTGCCGAGATCGACCACCTCACCTGGTCGCCCGACGTCACCCCGGCTCCGCGCTGGGCCGCGGACAAGGTGTTCTTCCGCGGCGCCGACCACGTGCGCGACACGCTCGTCGCACACGAGGACGATCTCGTGCTCGGCTACGTGCAGTTGGAGCGCTCGACGTTGTGTCCGGCCTCGGGGCACGTGCAGATCGTCAACGGGCTGGCGGTGCACCCCGACCACCAGGGCCGTCGGATCGGCCGGGCGTTGCTCGGGGCGGCCGAGGCCGAGGCGCGCAGGCGTGGGGGGCGCCGGATCACCCTGCGGGTCCTCGGTGGCAATACCGCCGCCCGGGCCCTGTACCTGGCCGCCGGCTACCGGATCGAGGGCGTGCTGGCGGGCGAGTTCCTGCTGGGCGGACGCTACGTCGACGACGTGCTGATGGCTCTGGACCTCACGAACGAGGCTTCTCCGCCGCGTACTTGACCGCCTCGCCGACCGGCACGTCGCCGCCGACCACCTCCAGGGTGCGGCCGATCGTGCCGGGCTCGGTGACCAACTCGGCCAGGATCGCCGCCACGTCGTCGCGGCGGATCGCGCCGCGCCCCTCACGCTCGGACAGTGCGATCAGGCCGGTGCCGGGATCGTCGGTAAGCCGTCCCGGGCGCAGGATGGTCAGGTCGAGCGCGCCGCGCGACCGCAGGTCCTCGTCGGCCTCGCCCTTGGCCTTGAGGTAGAGCGCGAAGTCCGGGTCGGTGTCGGCGGGCGGGTCGGTCGAGGCGCCCATCGAGGACACGATCACGTAGCGCCGCACCCCCGCGTCCTCGGCCGCGTCGGCCAGCAGCACCGCGCCGCCGTAGTCGACCGTCATGGTCCGCTCGCGGGTACTGTCCGGGCCCGCGCCCGCCGCGAACACCACCGCGTCGGCACCGGCCAGGTGCTCCACGACCTCCTCGACCGACGCCCGCTCCAGGTCGCACAGGACCGGCTCGGCGCCGGCCGCGACGAGGTCGTTCGCGTGGTCGGGGTTGCGAATGAACCCGACCACCGTGTGCCCGCGATCGGCGAGCAACCGCTCCAGCCGAAGTGCGATCTTTCCGTGTCCACCCGCAATGACAATACGCATGTATCCGACCGTAAGGTCACGAACCTGGACATCGGCCGGCGTGGCTCCGCGACACGATCAGGTTCCACTGTTCGGCTGCTGTCGACGGACACCGCCGCCGGGGACGCCGGCCACCCGGCCACCCGGCCACCGACGGCCGTCCACCCGGCCGCGCCTACAGTGCGGTGCCATGACGATCGCCTCGGATCGGGATCCGACCATCAGCACGGACCTCGCCCACACCCGCGACCTGCTCTTCTCGTACTACAACGCGACCGCCGACGAGACCGGTCACCCGGGCTGGGAGAGGCCCGAGCAACTGCCGCCCTGGTGCCGTGTCGACCACGACGATCCGGCCGACTTCTACGCCCATCCCGGCGCCTACTTCACCGCGCTCCTGGACGGCCGGCCCGCGGGCGGTGTCGGTGTGCATCTCCTCGATGCCGACACCGCCGAGGTGAAGCGCCTGTACGTGCTCCCGCACGCCCGGGGCCACGGGATCGCCCAGGCGCTGATGGCCCGCCTGCACGCGCACGCGCACCGGGTGGGCGCGCGGCGGGTCGTACTGGACTGCCTGCCGCAACGCACCGGAGCCATCAACCTGTACCGAACCCTCGGCTACCGGGACATCGCGCCCTACCGCGAAGACCACGGCCCCCTCCCCCTGGCCTGCTTCGAACTCGCCCTGCCCACCGGCCCCATCAACCCCACCCATCCCATCGACCCCACCGACCCCACCACTCACGGCAACCCCATCGGCTGAGCACACCCGGCGCAGGCACGAGCGAAGCATTCGGGCCAACCGGGACACGCCCATCCGGCGCATCGAACAACCCGCCCACCATCCCCCATTTGCCGTAACCTGCCCTATCGCTTCCCCGCACGATCGGGCGGATTTCGCCCTTTGCACTCCCTCGCGCCCCGCAGGCGTTCTATCGTCACCCCGTTCGGTGTCACCCGTACGGAAGGGGCCGGTCGTGACCCGAGGAGGCATCGGTGCGGCGCGCGTCGGCAAAGCGCTGGGGCTCGTCCCCCGCCAAGTCCGCCTCGCCGCCCGAACAGGACTGCTCGCACAACACCAGGACGGCACCTTCGACGCCGACGCGGTCGCCCGCGCCGCCGCCGACCCCGGCCCCTTCCTCACCGCACTGAGCCGCGAAGAACCGCTCACCGCCACCGAGGCCGCGCACCGCCTTGGCATCGGCCGCGAGCGCTTTCGGCGGGTGGCCCAGGCCGCCGGGCTGCCGGTCGTGGATCGGGTGACGGTCTCCCGGTACGGCCGGGACCTGGAGGTGCGCTACTACCGCACCGCCGACGTGGACACGCTGCATCCGCACATCACCGCGGATCGCGAGCTGCGCGAGGCCGCCCGCCGGGTGGCCCGGTCGCTGGCCGCGACCAAGGCCGCCGCCACCCGCGCGCACAACCGCGAGCGGGCCCGGAACGCGCGCCGCTACCTCGCGACGCTGGCCCCGGAGCGGCAGACCGATCCGGCCGACGTGATCGCCTTCGCGTGCGCCCTGGCCCGCCTGCACGGCACCGCGCCCGCGCGGCTGCGCCGGTTCATGGGCGACCCGCGGGTCCGCGACATCGCCGAGATCGCCGAGCAGTGTCGCTACAAGCCGACCGAGATCGCCGAACTGCTCGCCGCCGCCGGCCCGCGCGCGATCACCGCGCTGCGCTCGCTGGCCCGACCGCACCGGGTGTGGGCGACGCTGGGCGTGCCCGCCGAGGACATCGCCCACCGCATCCCGTCGATCGACCACCACATCAGCACCGACCTGCTGCACCGGTTGGCCACCGACCCGCCGCGCTGGCTGCTGGAACTGCACGCCGACCGCGAACTCGAACACGCCACCGCCGCGGTCACCCGCTGGCTCGATCGCGAATGGCATGCGCAGCAGCGGCGCGCCGAGGCGGTGTGCCGCGCGGCCGAGGCGGTCATCGACCACCTGACCGACGAGGCCGTGGCCGAACTCTTCGGACTGCCGATGGAACTGATCCCGGACCTGCGCCCGCGCAGCAACAAGTGGACCACCGCGTACGTCGAGGAACTCCTGCACACCCGCCCCCTGTGGCTGCGCAGCCAAACGCTCGCCCGCGCCGAGATCACCCGCCGCGCCGCCGCCCGTGCCCGCCGCGAAACCGCCCGTGCCCAACGCCGCCTCGGCTGGCGTCGCACCTGGGCCAGAGCCCTGGCCATCCCCCTGGAAGCCGTCCCCGACACGGTGGAACGCCCCACCCCCGCCGCCCTGCAATCCGCCCGAACCCACCCCCCGCATTGGGCCCCGCCACAGTGACCCAGGGCGGCGGGAGGCGGGCCGCACGGGCGTCGGAGGGCTCTTCAGGCCGGTGGCAGGCCGAGGGCCGTCCGGGCCTCGCCCACCAGTTTGTGTGAGCCCAGTACGACCACCAGCCCGCCCGGGCCCACCAGTTCCCCGGCTCGACCGAGTGCCGTCCGCACGTCCGGCTCGACACAGGTGGGTCGGTCGTCCCCGTGCTCGCGCGGCAAAGCGGCCAGCACGTCCGGATCCGCCGCGTCCGAGGACGAGGTCCTCGTGAGCACCACCGGCCAACCCGACGGCAGCGCCGCCAACATCCGCGCGGCGGGCTTGCCGCGCATGACGCCGAACACGACCGCCGCGGGCACCCGATCCGACGCGCGCACGTGCCGGGCGATCTCGGGCGCGACCGTGGCCACCCCCTGTTCGTTGGTCGCCCCGTCCAGCAGCACCCGCCCCGACCACCCCCGCACCCGGGCACCGGGGACCAGTTCCAGCCTCCCGGGCCAGCGGGTCCGCGCCAGCCCGGCCCGCAACCGCCCGCCCCGGTCGGCGGCGACGTGGCCCCGCGCCACGAGCGCGTCCACCCCGGCCACCGCGAGCGCCAGGTTGTCGTACTGGTGCGCGCCGGGCAGCGTGCACACCAGGTCGCGGTGCACCCCTTGTGGTGTCCGGACCTCCAGCAACGTGCCGCCGTCGGCGGCCGTACGCGCCTCGACCCGGATCTCGTGGCCCAGCCGCCACACGGTCAGCCCCGTATGGCCGGCCAGCACCTCGTCGGCCGCCTCGCGCGCCTGCGCCGACAATCGGCCGAGCAGTACGTGGTCGCCGTCCCGGGCCACCCCGACCTTGACCCGGGCGATCTCCGCCTCGGTCGCGCCCAACCGGTCGGTGTGGTCCAAGCCGACGCCGGTGACGACCTTGACGTCCAGGCCGAACGACCCCACCGCGGTGGTCCGCCCGCCGATGTTGGCCTCCGCCGCGACGAACCGCACATCCGCCCGCCGGAAGTGCAGCGCGGCGGCGGCGGCGTGCAGGGACGAGGCGTTGAACGTGCGCCCGGTCGCCCGCATGGCGGCAAGCACCTCCTCCAGGACCGCGACGTACTCGGCCTCCGAGACCGGCACGCCGCCGACCCGGATCCGCTCACGCGGCTCCTGCAGGTGCGGACTCGGCAGGCTGCCCACCCGCAGCCCCATCCCGGTCAGCGCCGCGACCGCGAACGCGCACGTGGACCCCTTGCCGTTGGTACCCACCACCTGCATCCCGCGCAGCCCCCGCGCCGGCTCCCCCAGCGCGGTCAACAACTCCGGCAGATACCGGCCATCCGCCCGCGCCCGCTGCAATTCGCCGACCACCTCGGCGCACTCCCGATAGTCCATGACCGCCGATCGTGTCACCCCGGGCCGCCCGTCGACCACCCTGCGTGGCCGGCAATGCAACAGGGGACATCACGTGCACCACCCGTCGCAGTCCCGGCGCCGAGAACGGGGACGACCGTCGAGGGTGCTTCCGCGGGTGGACTCGACGGGTGCACGTCGTTTGCCCGCCCCTGTGGGCACCGGACCTGACTACCCGTCACCCCGCGTGGGCGGTGGGCTGCGGAGACGACACAATCCGGTGTCATGAATGGTGACAGGGTGGATTCACCGAGTGTCGTGGATGCGCGCGGGTCGTGGTCGACGCGGGTTCTCGCGTTATCCGGGGCCGCGTTGTGCTTCGTGCTCGCGGCGGTGTGGTCGTTGTGGTCGGCATGGCATCTGCCGTCGTGGGATCGGCAGATGGACCTGCATGTGTACATCGGTGCGGTGCGCGCGGTGGGGAACGGGGTGCCGCTGTACCAGTACGTGGCGGAGAACGGTGATCCCTTCACGTATCCGCCGTTCGCACTCGTGGCTTTCCAACCGCTGGGGTGGGTGTCCGAGCCGGTCGCGCGGGTGGTGTGGCTGGCCGCCACCCTGGTCGCGGTGGTCTCGATCGCGGCCGCGCTCACCGCGCGGCGGGGGATCGCGGGGCGACGTCGCCAGGTCGCGTTGACGCTCGTGGCGGCCGCGGTCCTGCTGGTGTCGGCGCCGATCCAGAGCAATCTGCGGTTCGGTCAGGTCAGCGTGTTCCTGGTGGTGTTGGCCTTCGTCGACGCGCTCGATCTGATGCCGCGTCCGGTGCGCGGGGTGCTGATCGGGGTGGCGTCCGCGATCAAGCTGACCCCGCTGCTGTTCGTGCCCTACCTGTGGGTCACCGGTCGGCGCCGCGACGCGATGCGCGCGGGCGCGTCGTTCGTGGCGTGTACGGGTCTGGCCCACGCGTTGTGGCCGGCCGCCTCGACGACGTTCTGGACCGACGCGATCTTCAGCACCTCGCGCATCGGGAACCTGGCCGCGGCCGGCAACCAGTCCCTCAACGGCGCGCTGATCCGGGTCGGGGTGGTCCCGCCCGAACGCGCCGCGGCATGGCTGGCCCTGTCCGCCCTGGTGTGCGCGGTGGCGCTGGTCGGTGCGCGCCAATGCCACCGCGAGGGCCACCCCGCGCGGGGTGTGGTCGTCGTGGGCTGCGCGACGGTGGTGGCCTCGCCCGTGTCGTGGACCCACCACCAGGTGTGGCTGGTCCTGGCGGGCCTCCTGTTGATCGCGGGCCCGCGCAAGGCGCGGGTGGCATGGGGCGTCGTGCTGCTCGTGACCATGACGGTCAGCGTGGGCGGGTGGCTTCCGGGCGGCTTCGCGCGCGAGAACGTGCGACTGCTCGCGGCGCTCGCGGTGTGCACGTGGGGGCTCGCGCCGCTGCGGGACCGGGCCCCGGCGACGGTGGGGCTCCTGCCGGGCGTGCGGTTGGTGGTCCGCCCGCGCACGGCCATGGCCTACGCGGGGGTCGTCGCGGTGGCCGCCGGCGCGGTGGTGCTCCTGGTCCGGGAATCGCCCATCACCGTGCGGTTCGAGACGCCCGACCATCGTGACGAGGCGTTGTGGGGGCCACCGACGGACGGATGCTCGGGGTACGGGTCGGTGCCGCGGGCGGACGGCACGGCCGCCTTCGTGTGCCAGAGCATGGTGGATCCGGTGGGCGGACGGCAACTCAACTTCGGTGGCGGATGGGGCGGTCCGTCCGGGATGGTGACGATTCATGGTCAGGTCGGCCCGGAGGTGGCACGCCTGGTCTTCATCCCCGTCGAGGGCACCAGGGCTCTCGACGTCCCTCTCCGGCCCGAAGGTCCCGACAGCGGCCCCGTGCGCCCTCCCGAACAGGTACCCCCCGGCACGATCGTGTCCGGACCGATCGAGGACCGTCGCCTCCCCGGCGCCCGAGGTTTCTCCATAGCCGCCACCAACACCGACCACGCCCTGCTCCTGGCCTACGGACGGGACGGAAAACTGATCGGCGACGGGGGCACCAAACTTCGCACGGGTTGATCCGGTCGATGAATCCGCGGCCCGAAGTCCCCACGTGGGTGGGGTGAACCGGTCACGCGGACCGGGCCGGCGCCGTACGGGGCGAAGTCCCCATGCAGGTAGGAATGTTCCGCCCATGGAGACGCGGCCGAGAAGGGGCGGCGGCCGAGCCCGGCATCGAACTCGCCCGCCGAATCACGGCCGTTGCCCCGGTACCCGGCGCGGTATCGATCGACCGGGCACGCCATGCGGCCGCGTGCTCGGGTCGCGAATCGCGCATGGGGCTTTTCCGTGTCGGTCCGGCCCGGCATGCTGTGCGTGGCCGTCGTTGCTGCGACCGGCCGGGCCCGCCGCAGGGTGGCGGGCGGGTGCGGCTCGGCCTCCCGTGGGGGCCGAGCCGCGCTTTCGTCCGGCATCGGTTCGGTGGCGGCGACCGAACGCCGTTGGATGCAAGCCGCGATGGTTCCGGTCGACTACTCCTTCACGGTCCCGCGTGGGACTCGGCCGCCGCGCCGGCCGTACTCGGACTCAGCACGCGTCCCATCGCCACGTGCCGGCCTCGCGGGCCCACGGCTGAGCCTTGCGCTCGAACTGCGGGACGCCGATGCCGTACGACACACGAGCGAGGTCACCCGCCAGTTGGTCGATCGTCAGCGTCTTGATGGCCTGCGGACCGTAGTCGTGTGCGGCCTGCTTGCTGAGCGTGTCGAACTCCGCGCGGCTGATCTTCTCTCGGCAGCGCCCGGACAGGATCGCGTAGCCGGTGCCGCCGTCCCCGGAGAACAACGCGACGGTGTACTTGCGGACGGCCGCGTCGAGTGCCTGCCGGTCGGTCTGCTCCGCTGTGCCGGCCGGACCGGCGGCGGTACCGGCCACGGGTGCGGCGGTGGCCTTCTTTCCGTCGTCGCTGCTGCTGTCGCTGCAGCCCGCGACGAGTGCGAGCACGGCCGTCGCACCGGCGATGGCTGTGATGGTGCGCATGTTCCCCCCAGAGGTGTGTACCCGAGGGACCGTAGCCGCCAAGCCGTCGTCCCCGCCGATCAGTTCACGGATTCGTCCCCCGGACGGCCCAGCCGCTCACCCCGACCACCCGGGCAAGGTCGGCCGTGCTCGCACCCGCGTCGGACGCGTCGCGCACCGCCCGATCCACGCGGGCGTCGGCACGGTCGTGCAGCTCGCCTGCGATGGCGTGCACGGGCGATCGCGGATCGAACTGCTGCTGCACGTGCCGGTAGGCCCGGCGCATGCACAGGGCCTGGGCCAGGCGGTCGAGGGCATCGACCCGCAACGCGTCGGCGCCGGAGTCGCCGGGGTCGCCGGTCGAGCCGCCCACGGTCCGCTCCCTCACCGGCCGCCACGCGCCGGGCGATGGTGCGATCGGCGATCGCCGCGCGGATGCCCTCGCTGTCGAGCCACCACCCGAGGCGCCGGTGCAACTCGGCGACCTGATCGATGCTCAGCCCGGTCACCGGCGTCGGATCGAGGCACAACCTCGGCTCGGGCGCCAGAGCGGTGGGGATCAGGTCCGGCCGATGCCGGCCGATGTCGTCCAGGAGGACCACACGATGGTGCTCCTCGACATGCACGACCAGGCCCGGCTCGCCGTCGGCCGCCTCGACCAGGATGCGCAACAACAGCCCGTACCCGTCGCGAACAAGGCGCGCCCGCCCTGGCCGTGCCTCATCCGAGCACCGGGGCCGAAGCAGCGTCTCGGCCAACGATGCCACCTCGTCATCGGCCAAGTGAACCGCAGCGCGGTCGAGTTGCATCGCCGAAGCGTGCAACCCGGCGGAGACGACGGCCAGTCTCCACGGTCGCGGCGGATTGACGGGCACGAGATGGATGCTCCAGGCGGGCAACGTGACGGTTTCGCCGGTTGCCTCGATATCGCTCACGTGCGCTCCATGGTGTGCGAACAACTGCGCCGGAAGAGGTCGCTCGGTGAGGCCGAGCCCGACTGCCGCACGGCACGGCACAGGATCCGGAGGATGACCGACTCCCCTACCGGACCCGCCCTCATGACGATGATCACGAGGTGCGCGGAGCACTCCGATGGCGTTGTCGATGGCGAAGCGATGGCATTCCGCACCTGTTTCGCCATATTCGAGACCACGTCGTCGCTACGGTGATGACACCGTCGGCACGCGAGGTTGGAACCATGGCCATCGACCGCACGCCAAACACTCGACTGCGCGCTGTTCGAGAAGCGCGGAGGCAACAGTCACGCAGCGAGTTCGCAAACGACCTCCAAGCCACAGCCGCTCGACTGGGTGAGCGCCAGGTCTCGGTCGACGCGCGCCTGGTTGCTCGGTGGGAAGACGGCGACACTCGCCGCCCGCGCGCCATCTACCGGCGCATCCTCGTCGCGCTCACGGGAATGACCGAGGCGGAACTTGGCATTGGACCGAATCCTCCCTCGCAGCCGGTGACGTACCCGCCGCCGATGCCTACCGTTGAACCCGTGGATCGAAGGCAGTTCGTCAGCGGTACCGCGCTCGCCATCTCCGGTGTCGCCGTCCCGAGCACCATGCGCACGAAGCGAACCCGGGTGGATCCGGCCCTCATCGACTACTTCGAGCGTCAGCTTGCCGGGCATTACACCGCCGACATGATGCTCGGCCCCCGCGCGCTGATAGGGACAGTGACCGCACAGTTGAACCTGATCACGCGGCTGATCGACGACGCCGAGGCCGGCGTCCGACATCGACTGTCCGCAGCGGGCAGCGCGTTCGCCGCGTTCGCCGGTTGGTTGTATCTCGACGCCGGCGACATCGCGCTCGCAGCGCACTGGCATGGCGTCGCCACGGAGTTGGCGCACCGCTCCGGCAACGCGCAAGCCGTGGCTTGCTCCCTCGTGGATCGGGCCATGGCACACACCGACGCAGGCGCGGGCGGCGCCGCAGTCGACCTGTGTGCGAACGTACTCGGCGTCGAGCGGCAATTGCCCCCGGAACTGCGTGTCTTCGCATTGCAGCAGCAGGCGCACGGCGCTTCCCTCCTTGGCAATCGCCCCGAGACGGACCGACTGCTCGACCACGCCGAACGGATCATTCGGACCGTCGACGTCGAACAATGGGGCACCGCATGCCTCCGCACTCCCCACTACCTCCAGGTACAGCGCGCGACGTGCTACGGCCGGCTCGGCCTACACGCGGAGGCCGATCAACTGTGGCAACACATCATTCCCTCTTCGGCCGGACCCGCCCGGCGGGATGTCGGTGTGTGGAGTGCACGCCGGGCGCGCGCCAAGGCGGCACTCGGCGAGCCCGAGGCCGCGCTTGACCTGGCACACGTGGCGGTCGATGCGGCCCTGGGGACCGGCAGTATTCGGACCGTCCGTGAACTGGCATCGCTGAAGGCAGACATGCAGGCATGGCACGATCACTCGATCGGCCGCGACTTGGCTGCGCTGCTCGCTCCTCTGACCCTGGAGACCTGATGGCTGAAGCGTTGACCCATACGCAGATCGAGAAGATTTTGTCCGCCGACCTGCCGGGCTGGACCACCGACGGGCGCCGGATCGAGCGTACGTACTCGATCGCCCACGTCGCCGGTGCCGCGTTCGTCGTACACATCGCGGCAATCCAAGACGATTGGGGCCACCACTCCGACGCGACTTTGGGGTATCGCACAGTCCACATCAGCATCAGTTCCAGCGACCTCGGCGGCCACGTCGCCGAGCACGACATCGAGCTTGCCCGCCGCATCGAGGCTGCCGCACATGGTCACGGAGCGGTCCCTCTCGACTAGCAGCCCGGCGGGCTCGCGACGTCCGTTCGAGTGGGATGCGCCGTAGTCGCGTTGCCTGGCAGGTGCGGGCAACTCGACCAAGAGTGCCGCGAGTTGCCACGAGTGCAGCGCACAGGGACATACGGGCGGTGCGCGAGGTGACCGAGATGGTGCCGTCCTCGCGCGCCCGACGGGCATCGATCGGCCTGCCCGGAGGACGGCACGAAGTGGATCGCGTACCGCCGTACAACCTCGCAACCGTGCCGGTGGTCTATCCCAGGGACATCCGCAACCCGATCCCGGGAGGCACCGTGCTTCGCTTCACGCTTCGCCCGCCGCAGGTCGACGCGATCCAGCTCCGCGTGGCGACCTGGGCCGAGATCCGCAGTGTCATCACCGTGTCGGACGCCGACATCCGCACCATCACCGCAGCCGAGGCGACCGACACCTGCGGCGACCTCGGGCCGGACTACATCGCGTTCTCGGCCCTCACCGTCCACCGCGAGCGGGTCGCCTTCGCGCACGGCGACTGGATCGTCTTCCACTCGCCGAACGCGTTCCGGCGATTCACGCCGGCCGACTTCGCCGCGACATACGCACCGCCGGCGTAGCCACGCCCATCGGCAGGTGATCATCGCCCCTTCGACGCAGCCCGGCGACCTTTGCCGCCCGCGACTCGACGTCGACCGACCGTTGCACACCGCCGAAGCCCGGCCCGACCCCATCCGGCGCCGCGCCGGGCCACCAAGACGCGCCCTAGTCCTGCGGCATCAGCTCGGCCGCCACGATTGCGCCCAGTTCGGTGCAGGACGCGAGGGTTTCCCGGGTGGGCGGGCCCGCTACTTCCACCGGTGGGCGGACTCGGCGCCATTGCAGGCCGGTTGTCGCCGATTCGACCGAGCGGACCGCGCCGGTGGTGTCGCTGCCGCCGTGTACGTACAGGCCGTACGGGCGGCGGACCGTCTCGTGCAGGCACGGGTAGTAGGCCGTGTCGAAGAAGTGCTTCAACGCCCCGGACATGTAGCCCAGGTTCGCGGGTGTGCCCAGTAGGTAGCCGTCGGCCTCCAGGACCTCGACCGGCGAGCAGGTGAGTGCCGCCCGGACGCGGACCTCGACGCCCTCGATTTCCGGGTCGCGGGCGCCGGCGAGGGTTGCCTCCAGCATCTCGGCGAGCGTGGGCGAGGGCGTGTGGTGCACGACGAGCAGGATGGCCATGGCCTCACGCTGCCAGAACCGAGGCCGGAGTCGAAACGCCCCGCCCGCTCGCAGCCACTCCAATGGGTGAGTTTGCCGGGAAATCGACCTCGAATACGCCCCGCCGCGACGGAGTCCGCAGTCTCCGCCCGAGCTGCCGCAACTCCCGCCTCCCGCTTGTGCGTACGGACCAACCGGATCACCCGTACGAGTGGACCGCCGGAAAAGAGATGGCGATTCCACCCGTTTGATGCTTTGCCACGTGTGCACCATTTGTGACGATAAGAGAACTTTAGGTAATACGTTGATAGGCCAACCGGCCGGCACCTCGGGGAGAACCACCCACATGCGCCTCACCCACATGCGACTGCTGCCCTATCCCCGCGCCAAGTCCCCCACCGCCCCGGGCCCCGACCCGTTCCCCCTCGCCGAGGCGCCGCCCGCTCCCCCCACTCCCACCCTCACTCCCGCCTCCGCCCCCGCGCCGCCCTCCCTCGTCTCGGTGGTCCGCCGCACCCTGGCCCCCGCCACCCGCGCCGGCACCGTCCAGTCCCGCACCTTCCACACCGTGTACGCGCTCGCCACGCTCCCGCTGGTGATCGCCCTCCATGCCGCCCTCTGGGCGTTGTCCACCCCCGGGCGCCTCGGCGCCACCCTCCTGGTCCTGTACGGCCTCGGCCGCAGCGGGATCCTCACCGCGCACCCAACGCACTGAGTGCGCCGCCCGAAGGAGCACCCATGGTTCTGTCCATCTCCGGCGTCCTGCTGCTCGGCGTCATCGCCTACATCTTCTTCCGCAAGGACGGGCTGAGACTCCCGCACGCACTCGTCTGTGCCCTCTTCGGGTTCTACCTCGCCGGCAGCTCGATCGCCCCGCACATCACCGCGAGCGGCAACAGCATCGCCAACCTGCTCAGCGGCCTCAACTTCTGATCGGCTCCCCGTCTTCACCGCCGCCAGGGCGTGTCCTCGATCCCCCGCCGAACGGCCGCGTCCCCGGCGGGCGTTCGAAGACACGCCCTGGCCCCGGCTCATCCCCCGAACCGGGGCCTGTCGCCTACCCGCACCAATCCCTCACGGAGACCGCATGTCCCCCGGCCCCAAATCCCTCGCCGCCATCGCCCGGCGCGCCAAGGACGGCATCGGCAACACCCGCACCCGCGCCCACCGCTTCACCCACCTCTCGCGGGACACCCTGTCGCCCGTGTTCACCCTCAGCCGAGGTCTGAACCGGCAATTCGCGTGGGCGCGCAACTGGTGGAAGGGCGCCTCGGCGGACAAGCGCAAGGCCGGCGCCGCCGGCGCCGCCGCGGCCCTGCTCGCCCTCTACTTCGTGCCCTACGCCCCGCTGATCACGCTGCTCCTGATCCTGGCCGGCGCCGCCTGGCTCGGCCACAAGGACAAACCCCCCGCCCCCGAGCCCGGCCCCGACCCCACCGACGTCAAACTCCAGGCCGTCTACAACGGCCTGGTGCCCTACTTCGCCGACGACCACGACCCCGCCCGACTGTTCCATCCCGGCGGCCCGTACCAGAACGCCTTTCGGCACTGGGAACTCGACGACGACCGGATCGTCCGCCTGGAACTGACCTACAGCCCCTACTTCACCGACGAAGACCCCGCCGCCCGGGCCCGGATCGAACGAGTGCTCCAGGCCAAGACCGGCCGCGGCCGCGAATACCTCTACGAGTGGGACACCGAGACCAACCACCTCACCCTGGCCGCGCTGCCCCCGCTGCCCGCGGCCGTGCCGGCCCAGCAGTTCGTCACCGCGCCGCGCGAGATCCTGCTCGGCATCACCGACGCCGGCAGCACCAACCGCCGCATCCCCGTGCACGTGGGCGACACCACCCGCCAACTCCCGCCCGTCATCTGGCGCACCGGCAACCGCAGCACCGACCCGCACCTGCTCGCCGTCGCCGCCCCGGGCGCGGGCAAGTCCAACCTGCTGCGCACCATCGCCCTCCAGGCCGCCCGGGACGGCGACATCGTGGTCATCGACGGCAGCGGCTCCGGCGACTACGCGTGCCTGGCCGGCCGGCGGAACATCCTGCGGATCGAGACCGGTTACCACGGCGCCCTGGAGACCCTGACCTGGCTGCGGCACGAGACCGAACGCCGCATCGCCGCCGTCACCTACGCCAAGCAACACGGCACCCCGGTCCCGGACAACGCCCGCCGCCCCCTGTGGGTGATCCTCGACGAGATCACCGAACTCTCCGACCTCGCCGCCGGCCAGGGCACCACCGACCCCCAGGAACTGCTCGACCTCCCGCTGCGCCTGGGTCGCGCCGCGCACATCGGCGTGATCACCAGCGCCCGCCCCACCCACCTGGAGCGGCTGCGCCCCGCACTGATCGCCGACACGCACACCCGGGTCGTACTGGGCCCGCTCGACCCGGAGACCACACTCACCGTGCTGGGCTCCGGCCCCGGCATCTCCGGCGGCGAGGGCATGCCCCCCGGCCGCGGCTACATCCGGATCGGCAACGGTCCGGTGGTGCGCATCCAGATCCCGCACACCCCCGACCCGCTGGAGGAGGACACCCCGGAGGCCGACCGCCAACGCCTGCTCGCGCTGCTCCCGCGACACATCGACGACCTCCCCGTCGACCTGCCCTCGATCTCGCTCGCCAAGGCACCCGAACGCGAGCCCGAGCCCACCGGCTGACCCCCGGCACCCACCCCGCGCGCCGCCCTCTCGCGAGGCCCGGTACCGCCCCCACGAGGCCCCGCACCCGCACCCGGCCGGCCCCTCGCGACGACCCCGGTGATGCCCCCGCAAAGCCCACCACGCCTCCCACGAAGGCCCCCCGAGCAAGCCCGCCCGGGGGGCCTCGGCGTACGCCCGACCCGCCGGCAAATACCCAAAACGCACCACTCCGTCCCCCCTCGCGCGCCATGATGGGGGCCCGCACCCCCACGGAGGACGTGGACGCCCAGTGTTCGACCTCGCCAACTTCACCGTCAGCGACATGGTCGTGTGCAGCTCCGAACTGCGCCAGGTCACCGCCGACTCGGCCACCACCGAGGACGCCGCCCGCGCGATCGTGCAGCACCTGCGCACCACCTTCCGCGACCCGCACACCGGGCAGCCCCAACTCGTCCTCGTCCGCCTGTTCCAGACCATGGCCTGGCGCAACCTCACCCCCGACCTGGAGCAGCGCGCGCTGCGCCGGCAACCCGACCTCGTCCCGCATCCCGACCTGCGCTGCCTCACCCTGTTGGCCACCATCGGCGATCAGCCCGAGTGGTGCGACCGCACCCGATCGCGCCAGCACCAGGTGGTCGCCTTCCCGAACGCGAACGCGGTCCGCCGGGCCCCGATGATCAGCGCCATGCTCGACCAACTCGGAGTCACCCCCGAGGACATCGTGGCCGGCCCGCTGCCCACCGACAACGAATGGGACCGGCACGACATCCACCACATCCCGGACGCGCTGACCAGTGCCGCGGTCCCGGACAAGGAGTTCATCCGGGCGAGCGGCATAAAGTCGGTGATCGGCTACGCCGGCAAACTCCCCGACGGCGAACTGTTCACCGTGCTGATGTTCACCCGCGTACACGTCCCGGCCCGGATCGCCGAACTCTTCCGCACCGTCGCGGTGTCCACCCGGCTGGCCCTGCTCCCGCTCGACACCGCGCCGACGTTCGCCGGCGGCCCCTCCCAACACACCCCCACCACCCACGTGGCCGCCGCGCGCCTGGACGCCCTCGAACAACTCCTCGCCGCACACGAGGGCACCACCGCGCAACAGGCCCTGGTCGCCGAGGACGCCCGCGACCGGGTCCGCTCGCAACAGGAGCAACTCGCCCACAAACAGCGCCGACTCGACCAGGAAACCCGCATCGTCGAGACCCTGTACAGCGTCGGCCAAAAGCTCACCCGCGAACTCAACCTCGAACGCCTGGTCCAGGCCGCCACCGACGCCGCCACCTCGGTGATCGCCGCCGAGCACGGCATCTTCCGCTACGTCGACTACGACACCGGCGGCGTCGCGGACACCCGCTACGCGGTCACCAGCCCCGATCCCACGCTGATCGACCGGTTGCCCCGGCCGCGGCCCACCCTGGCCGCGCGCAGCCGACCGCAGACCACCACCGCGCAACCGGTCACCGTGCGCCGCGGCGATCTCACCGAGGACCCCGCCGCCGGTCGACTGCTGCCCTATCGGATCAGCACCGACGGGCAACCGCCGGTACGCAGCCTGCTGACCATCCCGGTGACCACCGCCACCGGCGAGGACCTGGGCGCGTTCTCCTTCTGCCACACCCGGGCCGACGTGTTCACCGAACGCGACGAACAACTGGCCCTGGGCATCGCCGCGCAGGCCGCCACCGCGATCGAGAACGCCCGACTGTTCCGCAGCGTCCGCGACACCGCCGTCGAACTCCAACGCAGCCTGCTCCCCCAGGTCCCGCCCGACCTGGACGAACTCAACATCGCCTTCCGCTACCTCCCCGGCGCCAAGGGCCAACAGGTCGGCGGCGACTGGTTCGACGTGATCCCGCTGTCCGCCGGCCGGATCGCCCTGGTGGTCGGCGACGTGATGGGCCGAGGTCTGCAGGCCGCCGCCGTGATGGGCCAACTCCGCGCCGCGGTACGGGCGTACGCGGTGATGGACCTGCCGCCGGGGCAGGTGATGCGGCACCTCAACCGGCTGGTCACCGGGCTCGGCGGCGAGGACCAGATCATCACCTGCGTCTACGCGGTCTACGACCCCGGCGACGCCACCGTGCACTGGTCCAACGCCGGCCATCTGCCGCCCGCCCTGATCGGCGCCGACGGCAAGGTCGAACTCCTGGAGGACGACCTCGGGGTCCCGCTCGGCCTGGACGGCACCACCTTCGACGACGCGGTGGTCGGCTTCGACACCGGCGACCAACTCCTCCTGTACACCGACGGCCTGGTCGAGTCGCACGACGCCTCGCTCACCGACCGACTCCAGGAACTCACCAAGCAGATCGACAGCACCACCGGCGGCGCCTACAACGTCGCCGACGTCGCCGATCTGGTCACCAAGACCATGCTCACCGGCCAGGAACCCGACGACGTCGCACTGCTCCTGGTCCGCGCGCGGCACAGCATCGAGCGCACCGCGGGCCTGGATCTGCCGCCGACGCCGCGCTCGGCCCGCGAGGCCCGCGACTTCGTGCGCGCCACACTGGGTCGCTGGGAGTTGACCGACCACAACGACACCACCTGCTCGGTGGTCACCGAACTCGTCTCCAACGCGGCCGAGCACGCCCGCACCCCGATGGAGCTACGGCTGCGCCACCACCCCGGCCGACTGATCGTCGAGGTGGTCGACCACGACGGCCGACTGCCCAAGGAGATCGCCTCGCCCGGCCACGACGAGCGACACCGGGGGTTGTGCATCGTGGCCGGTCTGACCGCCGATTGGGGCGTGCGCCCCACCGACACCGGGAAGATCGTCTGGGCGGAGATCCGTGACCGTTGACGCCCCGCCCCCGGCCGTCGGAATCGCCCACCACCCCGTAACACCGGCATCATCCGCACCGCCCCGGGCCGATCAGGCGAGTTTTATGTCACTTTCTCCCGTCGATGTGATGAATCATCCGTTTTCGGGTAGCCACCCACCGTCACGGACCCCGTCTCCTGCCCACCGACCCCTCGGTCGGGAATCTTCGGGGCCCGTCACGCGTTCTGCAATCGGACGAGACAGCAAGACCTGTCGATGTGGGTAGACAAGCCAGGAGGCACGATTCATGAGTGAGCGAGCTCTCCGCGGCACACGCCTTGGCGCCACCAGCTACGAGACCGATCGCGGTATCGATCTGGCGCCGCGTCGCACCGTGGAATACGACTGCCCCAGAGGGCACCGCTTCGAGATGCCGTTCTCCGTCGAGGCGGAGATCCCCTCCACCTGGGAGTGCCGTAGCTGCGGTGCCGTCGCGCAGTTGGTGGACGGCGCGCCGCCGGAGGAAAAGAAGAACAAGGCTACGCGCACACACTGGGACATGCTCATGGAGCGGCGTACCCGGGAAGAGCTGGAAGAGGTGCTCGCCGAGCGCCTCGCCGTACTGCGGTCGGGTGGGATCAACCTCCACCACGATCCGCGCAACAACCGCAAGAGCGCCTGAGCGAGCACCGCACGAGCCCGCTCGGGGCGCGTGCGGATCCCGTCGACAGGTGGCACCGACGCCCGGGGCGCCGACGATCTCACGATCGCGGCGCCCCGGGCGTCGTGCCGTGTGCGAACGGCGCCGTCAGGGCAGCTCGCGCGGCGGCTGCGGCGGGTCGTCGTCCCGGCGCACGTCCTTGGGGTCGATCACCTCGCCGGGCACGATCTTGCCGTCCGGGCGATGGATCCGGGCCTCCCGCACCGCGCCGGAGAACCGTGGGCTGTTCGCCACCTTCGCGGCCACCACCGTGCCGATCAGTCGCCGAATCAGCGGCCGGGTGAACGGCAACACACACAGCAGGCCCAGCACGTCGGTGATGAACCCGGGGATGATCAGCAGGATGCCGCCCAGGATGACCACGCCGGCGTCGGCGGCGGCCTTGGTCGCCTCCTTGCCCTGCGCCGCGAGCACGGTCGGGTCGTTCTGGCCCTCGCGCTGCGCCTGTTCGCCGAGCGCGCGCAGTCGGGTCAACACCCGGCGGCCCTCGTAGCGGATCACCAACGAGCCCAGCGCGACGCCGGCCAGGATCAGCAGGAAGGTCCGGCCCGCCCCGATCGCGGCGCCGACCCGGCTGATCACGTAGATCTCGGCCAGTGGCAGCGCGACGATCGGCAGCAGCTTGGCGGCTCGGCGCAGCGAGGTGCTCACGCGATCACGTCCTCGGCGGGGTGGTACCGGTGCCGCCGGCGCTCCCGGTGTCGCCGGCGCCCTCGGGGTGGGCGGCGGCGGTCTCGGGGGTGCTCTCGTTCGGGTACTTGCCGACCTTGCGGCCCACACCCCACGCGGTGACCCGCCACAGCGCCTCGGCGACGATCGAGTTGCTCATCTTGCTGTTGCCGCGCTCGCGCTCGATGAAGGTGATCGGCACCTCCAGGACGCGGTAGCCCTTGCGGATCGCCCGCCAGGCCAGGTCCACCTGGAAGCAGTAGCCCTGCGAGGCGACCTCGTCCAGGCCGATGCCGAGCAGGGTGTCCCGGCGGAAGGCGCGGAAGCCGCCGGTGACGTCGTGGATGTCGACGCCGAGCATCAGCCGCGAGTAGGTGCTGCCGCCCTTGGAGATGAGCTTGCGGTGTCCGGGCCAGTTGACCGCGCCGCCGCCGGGGACCCAGCGCGAGCCGAGCACCAGGTCCGCGTCGCGCACCGCTTCGAGCAGGCGCGGCAGTTGCTCGGGCTGGTGCGAGCCGTCGGCGTCCATCTCCACCAGGATGTCGTAGCCGCGGTCGATGCCCCAGCGGAAGCCCGCGATGTAGGCGGCGCCCAGGCCCTCCTTGCCGGCCCGGTGCATCACCTGGATGTGCGGGTCGTGCTCGGCGAGCGTGTCGGCGATGTCGCCGGTGCCGTCGGGGCTGTTGTCGTCGGCGATGAGCACGTCGACGTCGGGCACGGCGGCGCGCAGCCGGGCGACGATCGGCTCGATGTTCTCCGATTCGTTGTAGGTGGGGATGATGACGAGCACCTTGCCGAGGTCGGCGAAGCTGGTCTGCTCGCTGTCGGTCACATCATCTCCTTGATGGCGTTGGCGTCGGCGAGGCTGTCGACGCCGGCGTCGGCGGGGGTCGGCGGGATGCCGGGGGTGGTGATCGGGGGCTTGCGCCGACGGCGGAGAATGCCGTACGCGCAGGCGAGAAGACCGACGATAGCCAGGATCCACTCGGGAGCCGAACCGAGTCGCGTGGCCAGGGTGCGGTCGTCGCGCAGCGGAACGTCCATGACCAGGGTGTCGGCGGTGAATTCGCGGGTGCGTTCGACCACTTTTCCGTCCGGCATGACGATCGCGCTGATCCCGGAGGTGGCCGCGATCAGCACCGCGCGGCCGTGCTCGACCGCGCGCAGCCTGGACATCGCGAGTTGTTGCTCGGGCTGTCCGCTGCGGCCGTAGGTGGCGTTGTTGGTCTGCACGACCAGGACTCGGCCGCCGTGCGTGACCGCTTCGCGGGTGACGTTGTCGTAGGCGATCTCGAAGCAGATCACGTCGCCGATCCGGGCCGGGCCCAGTTGCATGACGCCGACGGTCTTGCCGGGGTAGAAGTCTCGCGGGACGCGTTCGAGCCGGCTGATGAACTTGGTGAGCAGTTCGCGCATCGGGATGTATTCGCCGAACGGCACCGGGTGGCGCTTGGTGTAGGAGGCGCCGGGGCCGGTGACCGGGTCCCACACGATGCCCTGGTTCTGGATGTGCGTGGCGTCGGGGCCGGCGACCAGGACGCCGGTGAGCACGGGCACGCCGATGTCCTTGACCGCGCCGTCGATGAGCGCGTACGCGTCGCGTTCCTCGAACGGGTTGAGGTCGGAGGAGTTCTCCGGCCAGATCACCAGTTCGGGCTTCTTGACCTTGCCGGCGCGCACGTCGGCGGCCAGCTTGTGGGTCTGCCGGACGTGGTTGTCCAGGACGGCGCGCCGTTGGCCGAGGAAGTCCAGGCCGGTGCGCGGGACGTTGCCCTGGACGACCGCGATGGTCGCGCTGTCGGGGCCGGCGGCGTCGCCCCCGGTGGGTATCGGGACGGCGTAGGCGCTCGCGGGGACGGCGATCGCCAGGCCGATGGCGCCCAGGGCCAGCGGGAGGGCGTTGCGCGGCGTACCGGCGCTCTGCGCGGGCTCGGCGGCCGAGGCGTCGCTACGACCCGCGTAGAGCCCGTACAGGCGCAGCGCGGCCCAGCCGAGCAGCGCGCCGGAGAGGGCGACGGCGAAGGTCACCCCGGGGGCGCCGGCGAGCGCGGCGATCGGGGTGAACGGCGTCGCGGTGTTGGCGAACGCCAGCCGGCCCCACGGGAAGCCGCCGAACGGGACGCGGTCGCGCACCAGTTCCTCGGCGACCCACAGGCACGCGGTCCACAGCGGCCACAGTCGCAGTCGGCCGATCAGGGTCAGCGCGGCGGCCAACGCGCCGATGTACAGCGCCTGCACCACGGACAACACGATCCACGCGTCCGGCCCCACCACGCGCAGCCACTTGAGCAGCCACAACATGAACGGCAGGCCGAACAGCAGGCCGTAGCCGAAGCCGGTGCGGGTGCGTTGTCCGTGCACCGCGACGCTGAGCGCGCTCACCGCCAGGATGCTCAGCGGCCACAGGTCGTACGGCGGGAACGCGAGGGCGAGCAGCAGGCCGCTGACGAGTGCGGTGACCGGGCGGGCGGGGCGCCGGTAGATGCTCACGGCGGTCGCGCGGGTGCGGCGCAGCCGCTGTTTGCGAGCGGGTGCCGGCGCCGTGGGCGGGCTGCCCGCGGGCGCTGTGGTGCTGTCGAGCTGCGGCACCGTGGGGCCCCCTCGTCGGGTCGTTGCGATCGCTGCTGCCGCGCGCGGCACGGAGTTGCGCCGGTCGGGTGATGCAGTGACGTTACAACGTTCGAGGTGGGAATTCGGTTTCGGCTCGTGCTCGGCGGTGGGGTGGTGGCGGCGGGAGCTCGGTCGCCCTTCGGGCCGGCCCCGGACCGGCTGGCTGTCGGTCGCGGTGGTCGTTGTCTACTGGGCGACCGGGCTCTGCCGCGGTCTCACCTTCCGGCACGGGGTGTGCTCGCGTCCGGCGGGGCGGCTGCACGGGTGCCGCTCTGCCGTTCGTGGCCGCGTGGGGCGGCCTCCCGGGCGCGTGTCACGTCGGTTCCGGACCTGGCGCCCGGTGGCTGTGCCACCTGTGGCCCGGAGGCGTGCGCGTGCTCGGGGAGGGTGTTCTCCTGCCGGTCGTCCTACGGTGGACCGGGTCGAACGTACTGGTCGATACGGGCGCGGTGTCAACATCGCACTGACCTGCACGGATACGGTATCGGCGCAGGTCAGCGGCCAGGGTGGTGCGGCACTGGTGTGGGTGGTATGCGCCCGCCGGGTGGCGCAATCGCTCCCCTAATGGGTCTTGTCGAGGCTTCCGTACCCCTGGGTCGAATCGCTCGCGCGGCGATCGGGCCCGGGGCGGGGCGGCGGCGATGTCGGCGTGTCGCGCGCGTTGCGGGCTCCCATGGTGTTGTACACGGCTCGGGGCCCACCGCGCGAGCGAGCACCCGGGGTGCGTTCACCCACATCGGTCAGTGCGGCCGGGATCGGCCGCCGACTCAGGCCAGGCAGGCGGCTCCGGACAGGCCCGTGTAGGCGCTCGGCCGACTGCGTTCGGTCTCGCCCACGGCGGCCGCCAATCGGCGGATCGCCTCGGTCAGCGTCGCCGGGTCGTGCGCGTAGGGCAGCCGCACGTGGTGCTCGAAGGTGCCGTCCGTGCCGAAGTGGGTGCCCGCCGCGATCCGTACGCCGTGCCGGGCCGCGGCCTCGGCCAGGGTCAGGCTGGAGGTGCCGTCGGTGCGCACCCACAGGGACAGGCCGCCGACCGGCATCGCGAACGTCCAGTCGGGCAACCGGTCGGCGAGCGCGTCGGCGAGGGCGCCCCGGGCGGCGCGCAGCGCGGGCAGCCGGCTCTCCAGGATGGCGTCCTCGTGGTCGGTGATCAGGTGGTGGGTGACCAGTTGGTCCAGCACGGGCGCGCCGACGTCGAAGGACGCGCGGGTGGCCGCGATCCGCCGGACCAGGTCCGGGGTGGCCCGGATCCAGCCGATGCGCAGGCCGCCCCAGAAGGTCTTCGAGGTGGACCCGATGGTGACCACGTTGTTGGTCCGGTCGAAGCCGGCCATCGGCAGCGGTCGGTCCACCGGGTCGATGTCCAGGGCCAGGTCGAAGCACGTCTCGTCGACGATCAGCGTGGTCCCGGTGTTGCGGGCCAGGTCCACCAGGGTGCGGCGGACACCGGCGTCGGCGAGGTGGCCGGTCGGGTTCTGGTAGTCCGGGATCAGGTAGGCCAGCCGGGGCGCGGCCGTGCGCAGCGTGTCGCGCCAGGTCTGCACGTCCCAGCCGGTGTCCGTCATCGGCACCGGGACCAGCCGGTTCCCGGCCTGCCGGATGGCGTCGAGCACGTTGGCGTAGGTGGGCGATTCCACCGCGACCCGGTCGCCGGGGCCGGCCAGGGTGCGCAGCACCAGGGTGACCGCGGCCAGCGCGCCGGGGGTGACCAGGATCTGGTCCGGCGTGGTGGGCACGCCGCGGCGGGTGTAGCGCTGGGCCAGTGTGTCGCGCAGGACCGGCAGGCCGCCGGGCAGGTAGCCGTGGCCGGTGGTGTAGGTGGGCAGCGAGTCGGTGGCGTCGGCGACGGCTTGGTGCAGGGCTCGGCCGGGGCCGGGCAGGGCCGCGACGCCGAGGTCGATCACGCCGGTGGTGGTGCTCGGGCTCAGCCCTCGGGTGGGGATCTCGGTGTGCGTGCCGGGCAGGGTGGTCCAACTGCCGGAGCCGCGGCGGCTGGTCAGGTAGCCGTCGGTGCGCAGGAGTTCGTAGGCGGCGGCGACCGTGGTGCGGCTGATGCCCAATCGGTCGGCGAGGCCGCGTTCGGCGGGCAGGCGGGCGGTCAGCGGGATCCGGCCGTCCAGGAGCAGCGCGCGGATGCGCTCGGCGAGCGTGCGGTACGCCGGGCCGGTGCGCGCCGCGGACTGGGTGGTGGTGGTCCAGGGGTGCAGGAGGTCGGCGAGGCGGGTGCTGCTGACGGTCAGGTGAGGCGCGCTCATCAGTCCACTCCTGTCGAATTGGCTATGGATCCGTGATCCGGTGTGAGCGATTGTTTCACCGTTGGCTCTTTATTGGCAGTCAGGTGAAGAACGAGGTGCACGGTGGCTTGGTCGTGGGTCCGGCGATTGCTCCAGTTGTACGCGGGGCTCACGTTGTACGGGTTCAGCATGGCGTTGATGATCCGGGCCGAGTTGGGCCTGGACCCGTGGGACGTCTTCCACCAGGGCCTCGCGGAGCGCACCGGCTGGAGCTTCGGCGCGGTGACGATCGTGGTCGGCGCCGCGGTGTTGCTCCTGTGGTGGCCGATGCGACAACGCCCGGGCCTGGGCACGGTGAGCAACGTGTTCGTCATCGGCCTCGCCGTGGACGCCTCCCTGCACTGGCTGCCCGCCCCGGACGCCCTGGCTTGGCAATTGGCCTTCCTGGTCTCCGGAGTGGTGCTGAACGCGATAGCCGGCGGCGCCTACATCGGTGCCCGGCTGGGTCCGGGCCCCCGCGACGGCCTGATGACCGGCCTGGTCCGCATCACCGGCCGCTCGGTCCGCCTGATCCGCACCGCCATCGAGGTGACCGTCCTGGCGGTCGGCTTCCTCCTGGGCGGGTCACTGGGTCTGGGCACCGTGCTGTACGCCCTGACCATCGGTCCCCTGGTCCAGGTCTTCCTCCCCCTGCTGACCGTCCCCGAACAACGGTCGGTGCACTCGCCGGTCGCCGCCGGGGAACCGGGCCGGGCGGGCGGGGCCGCCCCGGTGGCGGAGCAGCCCCACTTCGGCTGACCCCGGCCCGTCGGCGCCCCCGGCCCGCCCCGGTTCACTCCTGCCCGAGGCTCCCCTCCGCGGCAAACACCGTCGTGCCCCGCACCGCGGTCCGCAGACACTGCGGCAGCGGCAGATCCGGACCCAGGTCCGGCAGTCCGGGAGTGCCCGACCGCGGGTCGGTGGACCACCCGGACAGCCGACCGTCCGGCGCCTGAACGACCAACTCCGTGGTGTCCCACACCGCGTAGGTGGCGGGTGCGCCCGGAACCAGCACGCCGACGTCGTCCCGGCCGGCCGCCCGGTGCCCGCCTCGGGTGTGCGCGGCGAACGCGGCGCGCACGCTGATGCGTTGCTCGGGCGTGCGGTGGAACGCGGCGGCCCGCACGGTGCCCCACGGGTCGAGCGGGGTCACCGGCGCGTCCGAGCCGAACGCGAGCGGTACGCCGGCGGCGCTGAGCGCGGCCAACGGGTTCATCCAGGCGGCGCGTTCGGCGCCCAGGCGGCGGGCGTACATGCCGTCCGGGCCGCCCCACGCGGCGTCGAAGGCGGGCTGTACGGAGGCGGTCAGGCCCAGTTCGGCGAAGGCCGCGACGGCTTGGGCGTCGAGCAGTTCGGCGTGTTCGACCCGGTGCCGCAGCGCTCGGAAGGCCGCGCCGTGCGGGCCCTGGATCAGCTCCCGGGCGGCGTCGGTGACCGCGCCGATCGCGGCGTCGCCGATGGCGTGGAAGCCGGCCTGGACGCCGGCCCGGGTGCACGCGGACAGGTGCGCGGCGACCTGCTCGACCACGAGGTGGGTCAGGCCGGTGCCGGCGCCCGGGTCGTCGAGGTAGGGCGCGTGCAGGCACGCGGTGTGCGAGCCGAGCGAGCCGTCGACGAACAGGTCGCCGCCGAGGCCGTGCGCGCCCAGGTCGGCGCGCAGCGCGCGGGCGTGCTCGGGGTCGTCGGCGAGCGCGCCCCAGTAGCCGACCACATCCGGGCCGGCCTCGTCCCGGGCCAGCCCCAGCAGCGCCCGGAAGTCGGCCTCGCCGGCGATCTCCGGCCCGCCGCACTCGTGCACCGTGCCGATGCCCAGCGCCGCCGCCCGGGCCCGCGCGACCCGCTGTGCGTCGAGCCGGTCGGCCGGGGTCAGCGCGGCGTTGGCGGCGGCCCGCGCCGCGTGGTGCACGGCGCCGATCAACGGCGCGTCGCCGTGCTCGCCCGGGACCAGCGCGAGCAACGCGGGCGAACACGCGGCGGAGTGCACGTCGGTGCGGGAGAGGTAGACGGTGGCACCACCGGTGGCCCGGTCCAATTCGGCCGGGGTGGGCGGGCGTCCCTCCGGCCAGCCTGTGTCGTCCCAGCCGTGGCCGAGCAACACGTGGCCCGTGCCGTACAGTCCGCGCCGTTTGGCGTGGTCCTCCAGCGCGGCGAGCGCGTAGGCCAACGACGGCGCGCCGGTCAGGTCGAGCCCGGTCAGTGCCAGGCCGGTGGCGGTGGCGTGCACGTGCGCGTCCACGAACGCGGGCGTCACCAGCGCGCCCGCGAGGTCGAGCACCGCGTCGACCGCGTCGACGTGGGCCGCGGCGGCCCCCTCGGCGCCGATCCAGGCGATGGTGTCGTTCTCGACGACCATGGCGGTCGCGAAGGGATCGGCCGGACTGTGCACGGCGCCGTTGCGCAGGAGGAGCGTGGTCATGACTCCAGTGTGGCCCGCCCCGAGCGAACCCCCGGCCGGAGGTCACCCCTTCGGGGGTGTGACGCGCGCCGCGCCCACTCCGGGGATCGGGCGCGGGGCGGCACGGTGCGACCGACGTCGCACCCGTGCCGCGGCGTCGGCGGTTCAGAACCGGGGCGCGCGCGCCTCGTACGGGGTGGACAGCACCACCGTCGTGCGGGTGGACACGCCCGCCTGGAGCCGGATCCGGGCCAACAACGTCTCCAGGTCCCCCGGCGTCGGCACCCGGACCTTGAGGATGTAGCTCTCGTCCCCGGCCACGCTGTGACACGCCTCCAGTTCCTCCAGGTCCGCCAATCGCTCCGGCGCGTCGTCGGGCGCACTGGGGTCGATGGGTTTGACGGAGATGAACGCGGTCAACGGCAGGCCGATGGCCTCGGTGTCGACCACGGCGGCGTAGCCGCGGATGATGCCGCGCTGTTCGAGTCGGCGCACCCGTTGGTGTGCGGCCGAGGTGGACAGGCCGGTGGCCCTGCCCAGGTCGGTGTAGCTCATCCGCCCGTCTTGCAGGAGCAGTTTGACGATCTGTCGGTCGAGGTCCTCCACACGATGAACCTAGGGCATCGGGGTGGGGTGTGGCGTCCCGGTGCCGCGTCGGTGGCCGTCGTTACAGTGCCCCCATGGCCGCCCAGGACCGTGCCCCAGCGCTCGACCAGCTCGACCGTGCCCTGCTTCGGGTCACCGCGCGGGCCGACACTTCGGCCGCGCGGGCTCGGCAACTGCGTTGGGTGGTAGGCGAGTTGCGCCGCGCGCTGGTCCAGGAGGGGTTCCCGGCCGAGGCCCGCGGCTCGCTCGCGCAGCTGTTGTCGGCCGATCCGATGCGGCGCTATCTGGACCTCGCGCAGAGCGGTCGACTGCGTACTCGTGCGGCCGCGGGGACCGGCGTCTCCACCACCGCGAGCATGCGGGTGCGGATGGACTGCCTGGAGATCCTGGCCCGGGCGGGTTCGGTGCCGGTCGTGCTTCCGGAGCGACCGGCGATGCCCGAGCTCAAGCCGCCGGTGGGCGCCCGGCAGCGGTCGCTGATGCTGGACTGGCTGACCGCGCACGCCGAGCGCGGCGGTGGCGACCCGGGTCGAATCCGGCTGTTCGCGCTGATCGGGGTGGTCCTGGACACCGGCGCGCGGGTCGGCGAGTTGTGCGCGCTGCGGCTCACCGACCTGGATCCGGACGAACGCACGGTGCGGATCGTGCGGCGCCCGCAGGCGCGCTCGGTCAATCCGGCGATCGTCGAGGTGCTGCCGCTGTCCGGCCCCACCCGGGCCGCGCTGGGCCGCTGGTTGGACGCTCGCGAGGAACTGGTGCGACACGTGCAGGGATCGGTCGAGGCCGTGTGGGTGTCGGTCCGGGGCAACCACTCCGGGGTGCCGGATCGGGAGGGCAACTCCCGGCGCCGGCCCGCCGGGATGCCGCTGATGCCGCGTGGCCTCGCGCGGGCGTACACGCGCACGGTGGTGCAGTTGAACGTGGACATGGCCGGGCGGCCGGGTTGGGAGCCGGTGCCCTATCGGCTGGAGCAGCTGCGCCGGGCGGTGGACGCCGCGCCGCAGGAGTAGCGCCGGTCCCGGCCCGACGCGACGCGACGGGAGGGCGCGGAAGCCCCGAACGGCGGGAGGATTGGGGACGATTCCCGCATCGTGTCGATTGGGCTCGGATGGGTACTGCAACGTTCCGGTCGGGCGCACTATCGTCGGCGGAGCGCGCCGTCATCACGGCGCTGTGGCGACAGGGGGAGCCCCATGAGTATCGCCGTAGACGCGCCCGCGGGCGGTCGACCGCGGGTTCTCGTCGAGGACTTCGACGACGCGTTCGAGTTCGGCCTGGAGGTGGACCCGACCGCCGGCGCCGGCGTCCGCCGGGCGTGCCCGCAGTGCGGCGTGGTGCTGGTCGTGGTCGGCGCCGACGACGCGTCGGTGGTGCCGGACCACGCGGTGTGCCCCAGTGCGCGGGACCCGTTCGGGATTCGTGCCTGTCCGGGGTCGGGCGCGGTGTTCGCGGACCCGGCCGATCGGGCCGCCGTCCCGCCGCCGCCGGCGGTGTCGCCTCCGCCCGTGGTCGCGGTGCTCCCGGCGGGCCTGGACTGGCGGGCCCAGCCGTTCTCGCACACCGGGTGAGCCGGCGGGTGCGCCCGTCCCGTCACCCGGTCGCGGTCAACCGCATCCGGACATAGTCGCCCCCGGCGGGCCCCGGCCGGTGTTCGCCGCTCGGGGACCAGCCGTGGCGGGCGTAGAAGGCCATCGCCCGCTCGTTGCGCCGCCACGCCTCCACGCGTCCCTCGGACAGCCGCTCCCGGTCCAGGAAGCGCACGAACTCGGCATGTAGCGCGGTGCCGATGCCCTGTCCCCAGCATTGCGGCGACACGTGGATCTGGTACAGCTCGCCGGCCGGCCCGGTTACCCGGCCCATCGCCGCGACGCCCACCACCCGGTCGCCGGCGATCGCGCACACCACCGTGCGGGCGTCGGTGTCCACCGCCCGCCGCCACGCGTCCCGGCGGCTCGCGAGCGGGTCCGGGTGGGTCGGGTCCTCGATCTCGTGCTCGGCCGCTCCCCCCGTCCGGTAGTAGGCGGCGCGGGCGCGGGTGTGCAGGTCGACGATCGCGTCCAGGTCGTCGGGCCGCGCGGGGCGCAGGCGGGCGGCCGGCTGGGATGGCGTCATGGCTGACGAGACGTGCGCCGGGCTCGGACGGTTCCGCGCGCGAGGCCGCCGCGTGGGGTCCGCCCATGCGCTGAAGTGGCCCGGCCGGCAGGCGTGTTCGGTGTGCGGCGGGATCCCGCACGGGCGTTGACAGTGCTTCGGGGCGATGACTAGCCTGCAAATAGATTTGCTTTCAAAGCAAAGATATATGTGTTCTCGACTGCAAAGGGCCGACTCCCGTGAAGAACGACACGAACGCCCGGGTCATCGCCGACTTCCGGGCCCACAACGGTCGTGTGGGCGGCATGTTCGAAGGTGTGCCCCTGGTGCTGATCACCACCGCCGGGCGGCGCACCGGCCGCCCGCACACCCACCCGGTGGTCGCGCTGCGCGACGGCGCGCGGCAGGTGATCTTCGGCTCGAACGGGGGCGCGCCCCGGGATCCGCAGTGGTACCTCAATCTGCTCGCCAACCCCCAGGTGACGATGGAGATCGGCACCGAGGACGGCCGGGTCAAGCCGTTCGCCACCCGAGCCGTCCCGCTCACCGGTGACGAGCGCGCGCACCTGTGGGACCTCCAGTGCACCCGGGACCCGGCGTTTCGCGGCTACGCCGCCGCGACCGCCCGCACCATCCCGGTGGTCGCGCTGCACCCCCTCGACCTGTCCGGCGACCCGACGCGCGGCCGGCTGATCGGCGAGCAACTGGTGCGCCACCACGCGGACCTGCGGGCCGAGATCGAGCGGGTCCGGGAGCGGCTCGAACAGGTCCTCGCCGGCACCGCACAGCCGGCCGACCCCGACCGGCCGGACACCGACCCGGCCGAGCAACTGCGCCGGCACTGCCTGACCTTCTGCTGGTCGCTGCGCCTGCACCACACCCGCGAGGACGGCGCGTTCTCGGCCTTCGAGCGCGAATTCCCGCACCTGGTCCCGGCGATCGAGCGGCTGCGTGCGGAGCACGCCCTGGTCGAACGCGCCCTGGTCGACTTCGAGGCCATCCTGGACCGGGCCGCCGCGCCGGAGGCCGGCACCCGGGCGACGGCGCGGCGGCTGCGCGCCGAGTTCGAACGGGTGCTGGCGGGCCTGGAGGAGCACTTCGCGTACGAGGAGGCCCACCTGCTGCCCGCACTGGGCGGGTAGCGGCCGGCGGTTCGCCCACGGGCGCGAGTCACTCCGGCTCGCGCACGGCCCCGTTCTCGTAGGCGCCCATCGTCCGCACGAAGATCGCCCGCTGCTCCGGCGAGAGCGGGTCGAAGGCTCGGCGCCAGGCGTCGGCGCCGTTGGCGAGCCAGTTCTCGATCGCCGTCCGGGTCTGCGGATCCTCGGTGATCGCCACGATCGACCGGCGCCGGTCGACGGGATCGGTGTGCCGCTCCAGGACGCCCTGCCGACCCAGGTCGCTGACCATGAGGCTGACCGTGGTCGGCGCCACCTCCAGCCGCGCGGCCAGTTGATTGACCGACAGCGGGCCGTCGAAGAGCAGATAGGCCAGCAACGACAGGTGCCGCGGGGCCAGGTTCATCGAGCGCAATCGCTCGGGGATCCGGGTGCGCTTGAGCCGCGCGGCCACCCTCGGCATCAGCAACAACATCGCCCGGATCGCCTCGTCCGTGCTCAGCCCGTCCTCGGCATCGGCGCCCGCGACGCGCTCCGTCGTCATGCCCGCCGCCTCCTCGCCCTCGACCCGTTCGCGCTTCGGGTACGCAGCGCGACTCCCCGAATCCCGCAACCGTACCCGACCCCGCCACCGGCCCCCGAAAGGCACAAACCGCCATGCCCACCCCCGCTCCCCCGCCGACCGCGTACTCTCCGCACCGCTGGGCCGCGTTCGCGCCGACCCTGTCCGCGCCCCTCGTGGACCCGGTCGACGCGAGCGTGCTCAACGTCGCGCTGCCCGCGCCGCGCGCGGAGTTGCCCGCGTCGAGCACCCGGCTCGAATGGGCGATCGTCGGCTACCCGCTCACCTTCGCGGCGGGCCTGCTCACCGGCGCGCGTCCGGGCGATCGGCCGGGCCGCCTGCGGGTGTTCCGGATCGGCCTGGCCGCGTTCACCCTCGCCTGGGCCCTGGCCGGCGCGGCCGGTTCAGCGGCCGCGCGGCGCTGATCGTGCTCAGCCGTTGCGGAGCAGGTCCCGAGCGATGACCATGCGTTGGATCTGGTTGGTGCCCTCGACGATCTGGAGGCATTTGGCCTCGCGCAGGTAGCGCTCCGCCGGGAAGTCGGTGGTGTAGCCGTAGCCGCCGAGGATCTGCACCGCGTCGATGGTCACCCGCATCGCGGCGTCGGTGCAGAACAGCTTGGCCATCGCCGCCTGGCGGCCGAACGGCAGGCCCGCGTCGCGCAGTCGGGCCGCGGACAGGTAGAGCGCCCGGCCCGCCTCGATCGCGGTGGCCATGTCCGCGAGCATGAAGCGGAT
Organism: Embleya sp. NPDC059213; assembly: GCF_042754445.1. Lineage (NCBI taxonomy): Bacteria > Bacillati > Actinomycetota > Actinomycetes > Kitasatosporales > Streptomycetaceae > Embleya > Embleya sp. NPDC059213. Next base: position 1,038 of record NZ_JBHZAV010000068.1, on the reverse strand, counting down.
GCCCTGCTTGTCGGCGATCGGGCCACCGAACTGCGAGCGGTTCTTGGCGTAGTCGCTCGCCAACTCCAGCGCGGCCTGGGCCACTCCGGTGGCACAGGCGGCAATGCCCAGCCGGCCGCAGTCGAGCGCGGCGAGCGCGATCGGGAAGCCCTGGCCCTCCGCGCCGATCCGGCGGCGCTCCGACACCCGGGCGCCGTCCAGGTGGATCTGCGCGGTGGGCGAGGAGCGCATCCCCATCTTGTGCTCGGGCGCGGCGGCGGCCAGGCCCGCCGTCCCGGCGTCGACCAGGAACGCGCTGATCCCGCGCGAACCCTCCGCCGAGGTACGGGCCAGCACGGTGTAGAAGTCGGCCACGCCGCCGTGGGTGATCCACGCCTTGGTGCCGGTGAGGGTGTACCCGTCGGCGTCGGCCACCGCCTTGGTGCTCAGTGCCGCCGCGTCCGAGCCCGAGTGCGGCTCGGACAGGCAGTACGCGCCGAGCAGGTCGCCGGACAACATCGCGGGCAGGTGCTCGGCCCGCTGTTCGGCCGTGCCGAACGTGGCGAGCGGATGGCAGGCGAGGGTGTGTACCGAGACCCCGAGGCCGATCGCCAGCCACCCGGCGGCCAGTTCCTCCAACACCTGCAGATAGACCTCGTACGGCTGCGCGCCGCCGCCGTATTCCTCGGCGTAGGGCAGCGACAGCAGTCCGGCGGCGCCCAGGAGTTCGAACAACTCGCGCGGGAAGCGCCCGGCGGCCTCGTCGGCGGCGGCCCGGGGGGCGATCTCGCGAGCGGTGATCTCCCGGGTGAGATCGAGCAGGGCACGGGACTCGTCGGTGGGCAACGTGCGCGTGACGGACATGGGAACGTCCTTCCGTGCGGTCCGGAGGTGGCCGGACCCGGCGGAGACCGGCGGCGGCGAACCGGGTGGGGTTCGCCCCCCGGCCGTTGCGCACGATCGTACGGCGACCCACCCGCGCCGGCCCGGCACCGACGCGGCCGTGCCGACGCCCGTCGCGGCGGTCGACCCGCGCCGGCCGCGGGCCGGGCGGGTCGC
>NZ_JBHZAV010000067.1:0-50536 GCF_042754445.1 Embleya sp. NPDC059213 | reverse complement strand
AGCACCGCGCCGGTGCTCGCGTCGACGAACACGTGCAGCCTGCTGGGCGCGGTCGCGGTACGACCCGCCACCACCGTCTCCCAGGCCAGCGCGCTGTTGCCGTCCTTGACCCGGACGACCAGGCGGTGCGACTCAACCTTGTCCACGACCGCGAGTTGGGCCTTGGAGGTGGTCTCGGCGGCGCCGGCCGACACGGTCGGCTGGGTGGTGACCGCGATCTGCGCGTTGGTGGCGGCCTGGGTCGCGCGGACCCGGCCCTTGCCGTCGGCCAGGACGACCGCGTCCCCGCCGATGACCGGGAGGCCGCGGTAGGTGCGCTGGTACGCGACCGAGTACAGGTCGTCGACCCAGGGCGTGACGAGTTGGCGTTCGTACTGCTCGTTCGGGCCCTTGGCGAGGGCGTCCAGGCCGCCGGCGGCCGCCCGGTCGGCAGCGGATACCGCGATTGCCTGGGGGTTTGCGGGGGGAGGGGAGGGGTCGGCACCGGCCGGGGACGCGCCGGTCGCGCCGATGGCCAGTCCGGCGATCAGGGCCAGGACGGTCCCGGCCGTGGTCGTTCTGCGGTTCATCGAGACTCCTTGGGTGGGGGAGGCTCGACCACGTCGCCGGCCTGCGCCGCGTACGCCTTGTGAGTGACGCGGGTGACCGTGCAGGCCGGCTTGTGTCCGAGCGAGCGAAACACTCACACGGGGGCGGGGAGCCGGTGAAGGCGTCGGCGGGATCCGGCTAGTTCTGGCAAATTGGCGCCCGTCTTCGGCGTCGTATTCCGTCCGGAGGCCGTTCTTGCGTTATAGGCAAGATGGCATGCCTGTGCGGCAGGATGGGGTTAGCGTTGCGCGCACCGGACGCCGCCGAGACGTGCGGGGAGAGGAATCCATGAGCCTGAACCAGTCGCCGCGGGCGGACGCCGGACCGGCCGGTGCCCCCGAGAAGAGCGAGCCGGACGCGCGGCAGCGCCGGACGATCCTGATCGCCGTGTGCGTCGCGCTGATGGCGGTGATCGCCTCGGTCTCCGGGCTCAACGTCGCCCAGCCCGAGTTGGCCGTCGAGTTCGACGCCTCGCAGAGCACCATCCTGTGGATGATCAACGTCTACACGCTGAGCCTGGCCGCGCTCCTGCTGCCGCTCGGCGCCGTCGGCGACCGCCTCGGCCGCAAGCCCATGCTGGTGGCCGGCCTGATCGTGTTCGGCCTCGCCAGTGCCGCGGCCGGACTGGCGCCCTCGTCCGAGGTGATGCTCGCCGCGCGTGTGGTGGCCGGCATCGGCGCGGCGATGATCATGCCGATCACCCTCGCCGTGATCACCGCCACCTTCCCCGAGGGGGAACGCGGCCGGGCGATCGGCGTGTGGACCGGGGTCGCCGGCGGCGGCGGCATCCTGGGCATGTTCCTCTCCGCCGCCCTGGTCGACGTGGCGAACTGGCGTTGGTTGTTCGTACTGCCCGTCGTCCTGGTCGTCGTCGCCCTGGTCATGGCGGTGCGCTCGGTGCCGGACTCCCGGGAGACCTCCCGGCACTCCTTCGACGGCGTCGGCGCGCTGACCTCCGTCGCCGCCGTGGTCGGCCTCGTCCTCTTCCTGCAGGAGGGACCCGAGCGCGGTTGGGGCGAGCCCGCGACCGTGATCGCGCTCGTCGTCGGTGTCGCCGCCGCGATCGCCTTCGTGGTCTGGGAACTGCGGCGCCGCGACGCCGCGCTGCTGGACGTGCGCCTGTTCCGTGAGCGGGGCCTGGCCGGCGGCTCGATCACGCTCCTGGCCGTCTTCGGCGTCCAGGCCGGCATCTTCGTCGTGCTCTTCCCCTTCCTTCAGGTCGTGCTGGGCTGGTCCGGACTGCTGTCCACGGTGGCGCTGATGCCGATGGCCGTGTTGATGATGGCGTCCTCCGGACTGGCCCCCGCGCTTGCCGAGCGGATCGGCCCGAGGGCGACCATGGCCATCGGAATCGCCCTGGCCGGCCTCGGCCTCGCGCTGATGGCGGCGATCGTCTCGGTGGACGGCGGATACCTGTCCGTGCTTCCCGGCATGCTCGCCATGGGCACCGGCATGGGCCTGTCGATGACCCCCTCCACCGAGGCGATCACCGGCGCCCTGCCCCGCGAACGCCAGGGCGTGGCGTCCGCCGTCAACGACGTCACCCGCGAATTCGGCACCGCGCTCGGCGTCGCGCTGCTCGGGGCGCTGTTGTCCGCCGGCTACCGAAGCGCCATCGACACCCGACTCGACGGCGTCCCCCGGGACCGGGCCGACACCGCCCGCGAAGGCGTCGCCAACGCGATCGACGCCGCCCACACGGCCGGCCCGCAGGCCCGGGAACTGGTCCGCGCCGCCGAGGAGTCCTTCGTCGACGGATGGCAACAGGCCATGTGGGCAGGTGTGATCGTGATGGGCGCCCTGTTCCTGTACATCCTCGTCCGAGGGCCGCAGCGGCCGGTCCGCACCGACGCCGAGTCGGAACCGGTCGACACCGTCGCCGAGCCGGAACCGGCCGACACCGTCGCCGAGTAGGTCCGGTCCGGTGGACCCTGCCGGGGCTGCGCGGGCGGGCGTTCGGAAACCCGGGTGCGGGGGTTCGACGGGTTCTGGGATCATGCCTGATGGCCCACACTCTCGAAGCCCTGGTTGTCCGACACGCCCACCGCGTTCCGCTCCCCGCCGGGCCCACCGGTCAAGGCGATGTCGCGGCAAGGCAGTTCGACGCCGCGCTGATGTCGGTGGGCTTCAAGCTGTCGGGAGATCTGCTGGAGCGCCTGTCGGGGCTGGCCGAGGAGACGGTCGTCGAGATCGCCGCACGCACGTTGCCCACGGCCCGGGCAATGGTCGGCGACCACGTCCGACACAACAGCTACTTCATCGACTTCCCGCTCAACGTGCCGAACACCTTCGACTTCTGGACCCGATGCATCGTCGAGGCGCTCGCCGACGACACGTCGCGCGAGCGCACCCTGGCCCAGCTCGCCACCGGCGTGGTCGACCTGCTGACGCTGCCCTCCTACGGCAACTACCGGCACACGTACACCGAGTTGCTCGCCGCCCACGACGAGCTGATCGCCGCCGCGAGCGACCGCACCACGGTCCTGCACTCGGGCGCCGACCCACAGCACGAGATCACCGCCCTCTACCTGGCCCTGGCGGGCAGCACCACCCCCCTGGGCGAGGAGAGCCTGCGCGATCTCGCCGCGCTGGCCGGGCACTGCGTCGACGGCCCCCAGCCCGAGGCGATCCCGATCCGGGAGAACCGCGCCGTCGTCAACCGGGCCCGCCTCGACGTCGGCGCGGACCTGCTGGTGGACACCGTCACCGACGTGTTGCGCCTGGCCTGCGCGCTCGCGGGCGGCGACGTGACACTCGTGGTACCGACCCGATTCCGGGGGTTGTCGCGTCCCGTGCGCCGGGCCCTGCTCGCCGGCCTCGACGCCGTCGTCGCGGCGGCCCCGGCCAAACTCGCCGACGTCGGTGCGCACCGCGAGGCGTTCAAGCGCCTCGGTGAGCGACTGCACCCGCACGAGTATCCGCAATGGCCGCACGCCGCCGACGTGTTCGCGGTCGCCCGGGGCGAGTTCCGGGCCCCGACCCTGGACAGCCGGGTCGAGCAACTGCTTGGCGCGCACGACGTCGTCGGGGCGACGCGGCTGCTGACGGCCGCCCCGGGCAAGCTGTTCCGCGCCCTGGACCGGCTGTTGCGCGCGGCCGGCACCCAGGCGGAGCGCGACGTCGTCGTGGCCGCCGCGGCACAGGTCGCCGAACAGGTCTCCGGGCGAGTGTTGTTGTCGGTGCGCGAACACTTCCACAACCGCACCGACGACACCGCGCCCGGCCGCGTCTTCGTCAACCGGCTCGGCCGCGCGTGGGCCGCCGAGGACACCCGGGCTCCGGTGCAACCGGCCGAGCGCAAGCGCCTGATCACCGCCCTGGACGCCGAGACGCAGCGGCGGCTCCCGGCCGCCGGGCACCTGCTCGTCGACCCCGACATCCTCGACGTCGCGCTCCCGCTCAGCGGCAAGGCGACGGCCGCCGGGCTCGGCGTGCTGCCCCGCGGCTCGGTCTCGCCCGTGGACGGCGAACTGCTGCGGTTCTTCGCGTACTGGAAGCAGACGCAGGAGTGCACCGACTACGACCTCTCCGCGCTGATGCTGGACGACGAGTACGAGACGGTCTGTTGGCTGTCGTACACCGCCCTCACCGAGATCGGTGGCACCCACTCCGGCGACATCACCGACGCGCCGGACGGTGCCTCGGAGTTCATCGACCTGCGGCTGGACGCGGTCCGCGGCACCTACATCGTGCCGCAGGTCCACATCTACTCGGGCGAGAGCTTCGAGCAGGTCGAGGAGTCGTTCTTCGGCTTCATGCTGCGCGACGCCGAGCAGCAGGGCCGCCCCTTCGAGCCGCGTACCGTACGGATGAAGTCGGACCTGCGCGGACCGGGCCGGGTCGCGCTGCCCCTGACCTTCGTGCGCGGGAGCGACGGGCGGTGGCACGCCAGGTGGTTGCACCTGTATCTCCAGGGCGGCCCGAGCACCAATCGGGTCGAGGGACATCGGGTGACGACCGCGATGTTGATGCGCGCCATGCTGGAGCGGCAACACCTCACCGTCGGATACCTCGTCGACCTGATGGCCGATCGGGCCACGGCCACCACGCTGTGGGACGGCGAGAGGATCCCGGACGGACCCGTCACCTATCTGGGCCTGTCCCGCCCGGACGGCCTGCACCCCGGCTCGCGGATCTTCACCCCGGAAAACCTGCGCGACCTGATCCCCGGCTGACTGCTAACGTTGACCGCGGCGAGGCCATGAACGGACTTCCTTCTCATTCCTGAACTAGTCCGTTCGCTTTCCTCGCCCTCGACCACGAGGCCGGGCTGCCCATGGGCACCCCGGCCTCGTCGTGTCCGCGGGCCGGCCGGCGCACCGCCCGCGAAGGCGAACTCGGCGCCGCCGACGAGCCCGTCCCGGTCCCCGCCGTCGAGGCGACGGCGGTTTCGGCGCGACGCCGCCTGCTCCGGACGGGCGAGGGACGCCGGGGGCCGCGTGCCGTGCGGTCCTCGGACAGGAGGCCGGCGAGGGAGGCGGCGACGGCCGCGAGGGTGGGGAGCAGCAGCAGGGCGAAGCGGAGTCCGAGGTGGCCGGCCAGGAAGCCGATCAGGGGCGGGCCGGCGAGGAAGGCGAGATAGCCGGTCGTGGAGACGGTGGCGACCGCGGGACCGGGGGAGTCCGGATACTGCCGGCCGACGCCGCCCACCACGAGCGGGAACGAGGACGCGATGCCCAGGCCGACGGCCGCGAACGCGGGGACCACGAGCCACGGGTATGGCACCGCGATCGCCGCGGCGGCGGCGACCCCGGTCACCAGTGCGCCGAAGCGGACGACCCGCACCGGCCCCAAGCGCGCGGCCACCCGGTCACCGGCGAGCCGACCGAGCGTCATGGCCAGCGCGAACACCGTGTAGCCCGCGCCCGACACACCCGGCCCGGCGTGTACCGAATCCGCCAGATACACGGTGCCCCAGTCGGTGACCGCGCCCTCGATCAGCAGGACGCACAGTCCGAGCAGGCTGAGCCGGCACAGGCGCCCCCGCAGTCCCGGCCGAGTCCGGGCGGTGGATCCGGGCCGCGGCTCGGACCCGTGCCGGCCGACCGGGCGCAGCGCCGCGACGGCCGGCACCGCGGCGATCAGCGCCGCGGCGGCGGTGACCGTGAACTGGGTGCCCGGGCGCACGCCGGCCGCCGCCGCGACCGTGCCGAGCAGCGCGCCGGTGAGCGCGCCCGCGCTGTACAGGCCGTGGAACGAGGCCATCCGCGGGCGTTCCGCGCCGCGTTCGCCGTCGACGGCGTGGGTGTTCATGGCCACGTCGAGGGTGCCGACGGCGGCGCCGAGGACCGCGAGGGCGAGGGTGAGTTCGACCAGGGTGTCGGCGAGAGCGAGCAGGGCGATCGCCGACGCGTAGACCGGCAGCGCGATCCGGATCACGACGCGGCTCCCGAGTCGGCCGACCAGCCTGCCGGCCGCCGGCATCGCCGGTACCGATCCGAGCGCGACGCCGAGCAGGGCGATGCCCAGTTGCCCGTCCGACAGGTGCAGATCGGCCTTGACCTGCGGGATGCGTGGTGCCCAACCGGCCAGGACCATGCCGTTGAGGAAGAACACGGCGTACAGTCCGCGCCGGCCGACCCGCTCTCGGTGTCGTCGGGGCGACTCGCGGCGGGTGCGGGATGCGGCTGGTCGGATGCGCACGACTGTCGTTCTCCCTTCTCACGCGCGGACAGCGTTGTTCGGGTGGGAGATCGTCCGCCTTCTCGACGACCTCGGCCGCGCTACCGCGGGGCGGGCGGGGCGCCGGCGGGCGTGATCCAGGGCAGCGCGAGGTCGGTCGGTGTCGTCGGCGGATGGGCCCGGGCGACGGTGAACGCCTCCGCGTACGCGACGCCCACCTCTCGGCCGCGCAGGGCGGCCTGGCGCCGGGCGAGGTCCACGAAGTCGTGGCCGCCGCGACGGCGGCGCCGGTCGTTTTGACTCACGTGTCGCGACACCATGGCTTCCTTGGTCGGCATGGTCGCGGTGATGTCCACCCACAGGTCCGGCGTACCCGCGTTCGCGCCGGTCAACGTATCCATCCGGAACAACGCCGGGACCGTGTCGAGGGCGGCGTGCCCGGTCTCGATGCCGGGCTCGCGTGCCGACAGCCGCGCGGCGCTCGCGAGGGCGCCCGCCGCCCGGTGGTCGGGGTGGTAGTCGTCCGGGTGGTGCGCGAACAGCACGTCGGGGCGGGTTCGGCGCAGCACGTCCACGACGAGCAGGCGGGTCTCGGGGGTGTCGTACAGGAAGCCGTCCGGCAGACCGAGCATGATCCGGTCGGCGCCCAGCACGGACGCCGCCTCGCGGGCCTCGCGGGCCCGGGTGCGGGCGATCGGGGTCGGGGCGGCGGGCGTGGTCGGGGCCCCGGGGGCGCCGTTGGTGAGAATGGCGATGGTCACGTGGGCGCCCCGGGCCCGGTAGTGGGCGAGGGTGCCGGCGCACAACAACTCGATGTCGTCGGGGTGGGCGCCGAGGGCGAGGATGCGCATGGTGATCGATCCTTGGGGTCGGAGTGGATGTGTGGGCGTCGGCTCGGGGTCGGTGCGGCCCGGGAGGGGTGTCTCGACTCTCGCCTCGGATGCCACCCGGGCTCTCGCCTCGGCTCTCGCCTCGGGTCCCGGCTCGGGTCTCCGCCCGGCTGCCTCCTCGGCTCCTACGCGAGACCGGAGAGGATCCGGGCGAAGCCCAACACGCCGCTGTCGGTGAGGAAGTGTCCGCGCACGTGCCGGCGTCCGTTGTCGCCCAACTCCCGGGCGTACGCCGGGTCGGCGAGCAGTCGGTCGATGCCGGCGCCGAGCCCCGGCAGATCGCGCGGGTGCGCCAACAGCAGTCCGGAGCGGCCGTGTCGGATCTGCTGTCGGATGCCGCCCACCGGCGAGGCGATCACCGGCCGCCCCTTCCAGGCGGCCTCGGACACGGTCAGCCCGAAGCCCTCCGCGAGGCTCTTCTGGAGCACCACGGTCGAGCAGCGCTGGATGGCGTTGATGGTCAGCGCGTGCTCGGTCGGATGATCCGTGGGGATCTCCACCAGGTGCACCCGCGCCGACCGGTCCCGCCGACGCTCGCGGGCCGCACGGCACTCGGCGAGTACCTGTTCGGCCTGCGCGTCGCCGGCCGCCCGCGGTCCCGCGAGCAGCAGGTGGGCGCCGAAGTCCGGATCGACGTGGTCGGTGAACGCCTCGATCACGCCCGGGATGTCCTTGACCCGGTCCCAGCGGCTCACCTGCGTGACCAGCGGTGCGCCCGGAGGCAACGGCTCCGCGGTGTGCCCGAGTTGCCGCGGAAGGTGCTGCGGCGGATCGGCGAAGCCGGAGCCGGCCGCCGGGTCCGCGGGGCCGTGCCCCGACTCCGGGAAGACCTCCAGCCGCGCCAGCAACCGCGACGCCTCCTCGGTGGGATGCAGCGGCACGTTCTTCGGTGACAGCGGATTGATCGAGGGCGACAGGATGTGCACCGGCACGTCGGGCAGCCCGGCGGGCAGTGCTCCGTCGTAGGACGCCAGGAAGCCGTGCGCGGCGGACAGATATCGACGCAGGAAATGCCAGGCGGGACCGGCCGGTTCGGGGTCGAGCGGGGTGCCGACGTGGCATTGCCACAACACCGTGCAGCCGGCTTCGCGCAGGTACGGGATCAGGCCCGCCGTCTGGTGGTCGTGCAGTACGACCACGCTGCGTCGGCCGACGACGCCGAGCAGGCGTTGCGCGGCGGCGCCCGTCATGCGCTCGTACAGGGACCGGCCGGCTTCCGGGTCGGGCGGGTCCCGGTGGGTGTGGGCGGCCACCCCGCACATCCGGTAGTAGAGCGCCTTGGTCAGGGCGCGGAACGCCCGGCTGCCCTCGATCGTGGCCCACCGGGTGTCGATGCCCTCACCGCGCAGGTGGGGCAGGGTGGTCCGGAGCAGTTCGGCGACCCCGCCGCGGGTCGGATTGTCGCTGACGTGCCAGACCTCGCGCCCGTCCAGGTGCTCGCGGGCCTCGCGCAGTGCGCCGCGCACTTCGGCGAGCCGGGCCGCCCCGATCAGGTGTTCGAGGCGGGACATCGGGGTCGCCGGCAGTTCGACCTCGGGCAGCGGCGAGGTCGGCGCGGGCGGGTGGTGCGGCGCGCGGGGCCGGATCGGGCGGGTCGTGGCCGTATCGGCGCTGCCGGTGGAACGCGCGACGGGGCGGGGGAGGAACGGCCCGTACCGGGTGCGGATCATGGTGGTCGCCTTGCTGTGCGTGGAGCGGAAACGGCGGTGGCGCCGGCACGGCATCCGTCGGTCCAGGTCTCGAACCCGGATTCACTTCCGGACGCGGATCCGAGCCTTGCTGCCGGCCCGGATCGCGGCGCCTGCCATTCACCATCGATCCCGCGCTGTCCCGGGCGCCTGAGCCGGCGGTCCCCGACCGGTCCCGCGTCCGCCCCGACGCGCCGGACCGCTTCCCGCTCCGCCGGTCACCCGTCCGGTGTGTCGTCGGGGGCGACGCTGTCGGCGAAGGCCCTGGCCAACGGGGTGAGGTCGTCCCAGCGCCGGACGGCCCAGCCCACCGGCAGGCGCGGCAGGTCGGGGATGGGCAGGAAACGCACCGGGCCGGTCCCGCCGGAGGTGCGCCGATCGGGCAGCGCGGGTACCACGGCGTGCCCGAGGCCGAGTTCGGCCAGCAGGATGGCGGTGTCCCAGTCGGCGATTCCGGCGTCGGACGTGACGTGGATGCCCAGCTTCGCGAAGGCCGTGTCGAGGTGGGCCCGCGAGGAGGAGTCCTCCGGCAGCCTGATGTGCCGGACGTCGCCGAGGTCGGCGGCCTCGATGTGGGTGCGGTCGGCGAGCGGATCGTCGGCGCGGACGGCCAGCACCCAGGGCAGTTCGGCGACGCGGCGCTGTTGGATGCCGGGCATCGGGCCGCCGATGGTGATCCAGGCGAGGTCGAGGGTGTTTGAGGCGAGCGCGTCGAAGCAACTGCGGCTGGAGGTCTCGGTGCGAAACTCCAGGCCGGCCCGGGGATAGCGGTTGCGGAAGGCGACGACGGCCTCGGACATGAAGTGCCGCACGGTGGTGGCACCGGTGGTGATGCGTACGGATCCGGCCTCGCCGCGCGCCAGTTCGTCGAGGCGACGAAGAGCCAGGTCCAGGCCGGCGATGCCGTCGGCCGCCGCCGCTCGGAGCAGGCGACCCGCCGCGGTGGGGGCCACGCCGCGGGGGTGGCGTTCCAGCAGTTGTACCTTCGTCTCCCGCTCCAGCCGCTTCACATGCTGGCTTACCGCCGACTGCGTACAGGACAGGTCCCGGGCGACGGCGCTCAGGCTGCCGGCCCGGCACACCGCCACGAAGACACGGAGATCATCGAGAGTCATGGACCAAAGGTAGAGCTTGGGTAGTTGGCAGAAAAGCCGAGGATTGACTTGGGGGATGCCCGGTTCGATGATCGAACCGGGCGGCAACCTGCCCGCATCCAGGTGCCCCCGTCCGGACGGGTGTGGCCCGGTGCGGCAGGTGTCGACCCTCGACCGCAACCGAGAGGAACCGTCCGTGCCTGCTCCGACTCCGTTCAACGACCCCGCCGTTGCCGACGCCGCCCCCGACCCACGCCCGTGGACGGTGGCGGTGCTGGGCCCGGGAGGGGTGGGCGGGCTGCTCGCCGCCGTGTCGGCACGGGCCGGCCACCGGGTGATCTGTATCGCGGGGGAGGCGACCGCGCACGCCCTGCGGACCGATGGCATTCGGGTGCACAGCGGGCAGTTCGGCGACTTCACCGCCCGGGTCGAGGCGGACACCGAACTGCGCGAATCCGTCGATCTGTGCCTGATCGCGGTCAAGCACACCGTGTTGCCCGCCGCACTGGAACGCATACCGCCTCGGGCGCTCGGGAACGGCCTGATCGTGCCGCTGCTCAACGGCATCGAGCACCCGTCCCTGCTGCGCGACCACTACGGCGCACGAAACGTGGCACCGGGCGTGATCCGGGTCGAGTCCACGCGCACCGCGCCGGGCGTCATCGAACACGGCAGCCCGTTCACCGAGATCGACCTGGCCGGCTCCCCGGAGCGACTCGACCCGGCGGCGGCCATGCTCACCAACGCCGGCGTACGCACCCGGACGGTGGCGGACGAGGCCGCCGTCCTATGGGCGAAACTGGCCTTCCTGGCGCCCTTCGCCCTGCTCACCACCCGCTACGGGCTCACCATCGGCGAAGTGCGGACCGGGCGACGCGCGGAACTGGTCGCGCTCGTCGAGGAAGCCGCCGCGGTGAGCGGTGCCTGCGGTGTCCCGGTCGATCCCGCGCGATCCCTGGCGTTGTACGACGCGTTCCCCGCGCACACCAAGTCGTCCATGCAACGCGACGCGGAGGCGGGCCGGGCCACCGAACTCGACGCGATCGGCGGCGCACTGCTGCGGGCCGCCGGCCGGCACGGTACGCCGGTGCCCGTCGCGATCAGGCTGGTCGCCGAACTGACGACCGGCTGAGGGAGGTTTCCTCCCGGGCGGTCGAACTCCCGCCTTGATTCGGGGCGTCCCGAATCGTTCGGACCACCCGCCGACGATCGGTGACGTCGATCGCCTGCACGTCGTGCCCCCTGCGGGCCGCGACGTGTGTCCGCCGGGCCGTGTCCGGCCGTCACCGGGCCGGACGCCGGACGCCGAGCGGGGTCAGGCCGTCACCGCCCCTGCCACGTCCAGGAGTTCGGGCACCGTGCCGGTGAATTCCGCGAGCAGCGCGAGGGCCACCGCCCACGCCTCGACGCGGTCCCCGAGCCTGGGTCGCGCGCCCAGGGCCGTCCGCAGATCGGCCATGCGGGTGTCGGGGGTGTCCCGGAACACCTCCAGCGCCCGGTACGCGGGCGTCACCCGGTCCAGGATCGGGGCGGCCCGCAGCAGGCCGGTCGCGAAGGCGATCCCGACCTCGCGTTCGAAGTGGGCACCGGTGGCCATTTGGGCGAACAGCGCGCGCCGGGCGTGCGCGGGCCGCACCAGGGAGCCCAACGGACGCCGGAATCGGGGTACGCGCGGCAGCAGTTCGTCGGGGCAACCCGGTTGGTGGGCCAGCGTCGTCCGGACCTGCGCGTCGCGGTCCATGGCGCGGACCGCGACGGTGATCCGCGCCCAGTCCAGCGGTCCGCGCGGCGCCGAAAGTGCCAGGGTCGGGTCGCCGGAACCCGACTTGACGCACAGGCGTGCCACCACGGCCGAGGCGCTCGTCTCGTGGTCGAGCGCGTGCGTGAGCAGGGCCGCGTCGGTGGGTTCCGCGAGGGCCCGCCGGACCACCTCGGGCAGTTGCGGGTCGTCCGGGAACGGCGGTACGGCGGCCCGGGCCGCAGCGGCGGCCGCCGGCCCGGCCGTACGCAGCAGACTCAGGCAACCGCGCAACAACACCGCCGGCGCGCCGTGCCGGTTGTAGGCGAACTCCAGACGGGCGAGCGCGGCGGCGACCAGCGCGGGATCGTCGGACTCCACCAACGGGTAGACGCGGAGCTGTAGATCCCATCCCGCGCGCAGGGGACGCCGGACCGGTTTCGCCCGCAGGTGCTCGCCGACCGGAACCCTGGGCAGGGCCGCGAGCTTGGCCTCGCGGGACGCGTCCGCGTTGCCGAACACCGCGGTCGCGACCCGGGGATCGACGTCGGTGGCGAGCCGCAGGAGCAGGTCCGGCCCGATGGCCCGGTTCGCCGCGAGCATGGCCCGATCCGCGCCGTCGCCCCGGTCGACGACATGCCTGAGCACCGCGTCACCCGGCAACCGCCACTCCCCGAACACCGCCGCGCGGGTCCCGGTGGGCAGGCGGTCGAGGATGTCGCCCAGCAGGTGTGCGGGCGCCTGGTCGAGCAACAGCGCGTGTGGATCCACGGGCCTCACCGAAGCACACGGGGGGCATGCGATCAAGGCGGCCGCCGCCGGGTCGTGGGAGGTCCCGGCGGCCTCCCGTCGCGGTGCGGCCGGCGATTCTATGGGGCTCACACGTGGCGAGGATCGGTCGGGGCGACGAATCCGTACCCGGCTCCTCGTCCGGTCGGCCAATGCCCGCCGTGTGCCGCGTTCGTAGGGTCGGGCACGTTCACACCAGGCATCCGCGCGCCCCCCGCACACCCGCCCGACCGGGCCGAGTTCCCTGCAATCGCCCGCGCCTACCCACCGTCCATGGCCCAACTCCCGCATCACACACCGGACTTCGGCTGTTAGCCTCGGGAAGTCCAGGGCCGGGCCACGGGTCGACCAGCCGCGGTGCGTCGGAACGACGGTGCTGCAACCACCCACGATCGGGCGGGTGTCGGACACGCCTGCGGATCGATCTCCGGAGACGAACGTGACCAGAACGTCAGCGATCCGAACGAGTCCCCACCATCCCGACGAGCCCACCTCCCGCCGCGATGGTGCCCCGTACCGTCGCCGCGCCATGGCCGCGGGCCTGGCCCTGGTCGCGTGCCTCACCGCGACCCTCGGCAGCGCGTCGGCCGCCGGGGCCACCGACGCCGCGGACTCGGACGGCATCGCGAAGTCCGGTGCCGGGCTGGATCGTTACCTCCATCAGCGGCTCGACTGGCGCAGTTGTGTGCTGGGTCCGGACGACGCGTCGGGCCGCGCCCTGGAGCAGGCGGGCGCCCGCTGTGCGGACGTGACGGTCCCGCTCGACTACGCCAACCCGCGGGGCCGTACGATCACCGTCGCGATATCGCGGATCAAGGCCACCGACCGGCGCCACCGCATCGGTGCGCTGCTGAGCAACCCCGGTGGTCCGGGCGGGGCCGGGATCGGTATGACGCCGGAGCTGCGGACCGCGATGAAGGAGGTCGGCGCGCGCTACGACGTGATCGGCATGGACCCGCGTTTCGTCGGCCGCAGCACACCACTGGACTGCGGATGGCCGCTCGGCACCAACCTCTTCGCGGCCGGCCTGACCCGGGCGAGCTTCGAGCGCCAGGTGACGTTGCAGAAGGACCTGGCCGACCGCTGTCGGGCCGGCAACGCGGCGGTGTTGCCGTTCGTCAGCACCCGCAACACGGCCCGCGACATGGACGTCATCCGAGCCGCCCTCGGCGAGCGGAAGATCTCCTACTTCGGCTACTCGTACGGCACTTACCTGGGCACCGTCTACACCCAGATGTTCCCCGGCCGCTACGACCGGATCGTCCTCGACGGGGCGCTCGACCCCAACCGCTACAGTTCCCGGGCGTTGCAGGGGACCGTGGGCGAGAACGAGCACGCGCTGGCCGCGTGGGCCGACTGGGCCGCGCTGCGGAACGGCACCTACGGACTCGGCGCCACGCGCGCCGACGTGTTCGCCACGATCGACCGGCTCGTCGAGACGTCCGCGCGCACTCCGCTGACCGTCGGCACCGCGCCCGAGGTCTACCGGCTCGACGACAGCCGGGTACCGTTCCTGCTCCTGGTCGGGGACGCCGACGACACCGACGCCGCGCGGGCGAACCTCGCCGACATGCTGGCCACGCTGGTCAAGGCCGCGGCCGGACAACCGGCGCCGCTGTCACCCGAGTTCGCCGGGTTGTTGCGGGTCATGTTGACCGCCGAGGGCTCGCCCACCGGCAGCGTGCAATCCGCGATCATGTGCGGTGACGTGCCCGTTTCGCACGATCTCGAGCAGTACTGGCGGGACATCGAAGGCAGCCGTGCGGCCCACCCGCTGTTCGGCCCGATGACGAACAACATCGTGCCGTGCGCCTTCTGGGACAACCCGCGTGAACAGCCCACCCGGGTGCGGCGCGACGTCCCGATGCTCATCGTGGCCGCCACCGGCGACCCGCGTACCCCCTACGTCGGCAGCGTCGCCCTGCACGGCCTGCTGCCCAGTTCCAGGCTGCTCACCCTCCAGGGCGCCAACCGGCACGCCGTCTACGGCCTCTACGGCAACTCCTGCGTGGACGACAGGGTCAACGCCTACCTCGCCACGGGCCGGCTGCCCGGCACCGACCAGACCTGCGTGAAGTAGCCCAAGGGGCACCGAAACCGTCGACCGGGACCGGGGTGAGTGGTCACCCCGGCTCCCGGTCGGCCGGTGCGGCGGTGAGGTAGCGGGTGAGCATGGCGACGAGTTCGTTCTCGAACCTGGGGATGTCGACGGGGTCGGGTGCGGCGATGAGATGGTGGACGACACGTTCGACCGTGGAGACCACGAGCCGGGCCGCGGTCTCGGTGTCGTCGACCCGAACCTCGGGGTGCTGGTCGAGCAACTCCCGCAGGTAGGTGCTCCGTTCCCGTTCCAGGCGGTCCATGCGCTCCGACAACCGGGGCGACTGTGGCACCTGTTCGGCCATGATCCGGAGCAACTGTGTGTCGCCCAGGTGGTTCCCGATCGCGACCCGGACGAAGACGCGGATGATCTCCTCGATGGAGTCGGGCAGTTCCTCGTCCTGCCGCTGCCGCATCGCGGCCGCGCCCAGATCGAGGTGGTGGTTCACCAGTTCGAGCAGGATCGCGTCCTTGTTCGGGTAGTACTGATACAGCGAACCGATCGAGATCCGGGCCTGCTCCGCGATCCGGTTGGTGGTGCCGGCGGCGTAGCCGTACTCGGCGAAAACGTGAGTAGCCGCCGCGAGGATGCGCTGCCTGGTGAGCTCGGCCCGCACCTGACGTGGCTGTTTACGTGGCTGAAGCCGGCGTCCGTCCGACGTCACGACACCTCCCGGCGAGCGGTCCGAACGCGAGTAGCGCAGGACGCGAACAATTGCTCACAATAGTGCCCCGACCTGCTTCGGAGCGGCAAGCGAGGGGCTCGCTGCCGCACCCACCCGGAAGGAGCCCATGATGACGGACGTCCGTACCCGCCCTCGGCGGGTGGCACCGCACGAGGTCCGCGCCCGGCTCGGCGAGCCCGAGGCGCCGGCCCGGGCCAAGATTCTCGACCGCATCGACGAGCACTTCCACCGCTTCATCGCCCATTCCCCGTTCCTGGCACTGGCCACGGCGGATGCGGCCGGTCGCGCGGACAGCTCGCCGCGCGGTGACCATCCGGGCTTCGTCAAGGTCCTCGACGAGCACACGCTCGCGATTCCCGACCGGCCCGGCAACCGGATCGCCGACTCCTTCCGCAATCTCGCGGAGAACGACGGAGTCGGACTGCTGTTCCTGATCCCCGGACTCCGGGAGACCCTGCGGGTCAACGGCCGCGCCTATCCCACCGACGAGCCCGATGTGCTCGCCCGCATGCAAACCGAGGGCCGGTCGGCGGAGTTGGCCCTGATCGTCGAGGTGGAGCAGGCCTATTTCCACTGTGGTCGCGCGCTCATCCGGTCCCGGCTGTGGGATCCGGCGAGCCAGTCCCTCGCGGCGGAGTTGCCCTCGGCCGGCGAGGCCGTCGTGGGCCAACTCGGGCTCGACATCGATCCGACCCTGATCGACCAGAGCCTGGAATCCTCCTACCGGAAGCTGTACTGACCATGGCACCAGGTGATGTCCGATGCAGCGGATGATTCTCGACCGGCTGGACCCGATCGCCGAAGGCGTCGTCTCCCTCCTCCTGCGCGGTGCGGACGGCCCGCCCGCGCCGTGGGAACCGGGCGCGCACATCGACCTGCTCCTGCCCAATCGGCTGACCCGGCAGTACTCGCTGTGCGGTGACCCGGCCGACCAGGAGAACTACCGCATCGCGGTACGCCACGAACCGCTCAGCCGAGGCGGTTCGGAATACGTCCACCTGTTCCTGCGCCCGGGTCGAACCCTGGAAGTCTCGCTGCCGCGGAACAACTTCCCGCTCGTGGCCGCGCCGGAGTACCTGTTCCTCGCGGGCGGCATCGGCATCACCCCCATCCTGCCGATGTTGCGGGCCGCCGTCGCGGCCGGCGCCGCGGCCACGCTGGTGTACGCGGGGCGATCGGTCGCGACCATGCCGTTCGTCGCCGAACTGCGCGCCGCCCACGGCGATCTGGTGCGCGTCGTCGCCGGCCGGCAACACGGCGGGCTCGATCTCGGCCTGTCGGCCGCGGGCCTGAATCCCCATACACTGGTCTACTGTTGCGGCCCCGCGTCGATGCTCGCCGAGGCCGAGAAGGTCTTCCCCGCCGAGCGCCTGCACTTCGAGCGCTTTCGTCCGGTCGCCAGGAGCTTCGGGCCGGACACCGCGTTCGAGGCGGTGTGCGCCCGATCGGGCGGCGTCGTTCCGGTCCCACCGGACGAGTCGCTGCTGGACGCGCTGCGCCACGCCGGACACCCGGTGTCGTCCGGCTGCCGCGAGGGGGTGTGCGGGAGCTGCGAACTCACCGTCGTCGCCGGGGAACCCGAACACCGCGACGACATCGGCCCGCCCGCCGGTCGCATGTACGCCTGCGTGTCCCGGGCCCGGTCGCCCCGACTGGTCCTCGACCTCTGACCGGACGGGACGCTCGGGGGCTCAGGAGGGGGAGGGTCGGGGGAAGTCGCCGTCGGCGGTGGGCGCCGATTCGCGGCGGCGGCCCGGGTCGTCGTCCGGCGGCAGGGCCAGCTCCGCGACGACGCGGAAGCCGCCCTCCGGGCGAGGGCCGCAGTCCAGGGTGCCGTCGTGCAGGGCCACCCGCTCGCGCATGCCCAACAGGCCGTACCCGCTCCCGCCCAGGCCCGCGGCCGGCTTGCCGCCCGTGCCGTCGTCGAGCACCTCGACCACGACCCGATCGGGAAGATGGCCGACCCGCACGAACGCCCGGGCGTCGCCCGCGTACTTGCGCGTGTTGGTCAGCGCCTCCTGGACGATCCGATACACGGTCAGCTCCGCGGTGGGCGGCAATTCCCGACGCTCGCCCACCTCCTCGTAGTGCACCGGCAGGCCCGCCGCGTGCGACTCGGCGAACAGGCGCTCCAGGTCGCGCAGTCCGGGCTGCGGTCCGGTCGGTGCCTCCTCGGGGCCGTCGCCGGCGCGCAGTACGCCCAGCAGTTGCCGCATCTCGCCGAGCGCGGCCCGGCCGGACCCCTCCAGGGTGCGCAGCGCGTCCTCGGCGGTCGTCGGATCGCGTCGGAGGGTGGCCCGGGCACCGCCGGACATCAGGTTCATCGTGGTGATGTGGTGCGACACGATGTCGTGCAACTCCCGGGCGATCCGCCGCCGTTCCTCGGCGACCGCGCGCTCCGCCAGCAACCCGCGCACCTGGGCGCGCTGTTGCTTCCACCTGGCCGTGGCGATGCCGACCCCGACCACCAGCACCGTGGACGCCAGGTCGCCCAGGATCGGCAACACCAGGTCCCCGCCACCGCGCACCGAGCGCAGCACCTGCACCGCCATGCTCGCGCCGGCGGCGATCGCGATGTCGCGGGTCGGCCGATAGCGGGCGACGGTGTACACGGCGACCGCCATCACGCCGCCATAGCTGTGCGTGGTCGGCCCGACCACGGCCACGAAGATCGCCTGGGTCACCAGCACCGCCGTGAGGACCGCCATCGGACGGCGTCGACGCGCGACGAGGAAGGGGGCGCCCAGCACCGACAACACGACTCCCGCCGGCGTGACGCCGATGACGTCGCGTTGTTCGGGAGAGACATAGGAGAGCACGTCGAGGGCGCCCGCCACGAGTGCGATCAGCACGTCGTTGCGCACCGTGCGAACGGTGACGGCCGTGCGCAGCCACCGGGTGCACGCTCGGCGAGCGCGACCGGCCCCGTTCGTCTCGCGGGTCGCCCCCGCGTGGTCGGGCTCCATCGTCGCTCTCCTTCACGGCTCGTGGACGATCACCACGAGACGGGCGGAACCGTGTTCGAGCCGAGGGGCCGTCCCGGGGCCGGCCTCGATCGATCGGCGGCAGCGAATATACCCGTCCGCGCAGGTCGCACGGTCGCGACGAGGTTCGGGGCGATCCCGGGAGGGTGCTCGCCCGCCGCCGCGCCGGGCGGGATCCTCGCGAGGGTCGGCGCGAGGATCCCGGTGCACGGCGCGGGCCGGGCCGCCGGGTGGCCGGTCGTCGAACCGGCGCCCGCACGTCAGCCGGCGACCCGGTCCATGCGGAGGAACTCGGTGATGCGGAACAACTTCGGCGGCCGGGCCACGTCCGACGCGAGCGCCTGGAACGCCTCGGTCTCCCCGACCAGGCGCGGGGCGGCGAGCTGCACTTCCTGGCCCCCGACCCGAAGCCGCGCCCCGTCGGCCGCCAGCACGTTGCGCACCCAGTCCGAGCCCGATCCGTACACCAGTACGAACAGGTAGCCGCCGTCGACGGGGTGCGCGTCGATCGGCGTGCGGTACGTGGCGCCGGACGTGCGCCCGACGTGGGTCAGCACCGGCCACTTCCCGCCGGCGATCGCCCGCGGGTTGAACACCCGCTTGTTCACCTGGCCCCACCACCTGGGCATCGGCATCGAGATCCCCTTCCGTATCGGTCGACCTCCCGGTGCGTTTCGCGACCGGGGACTTACGCTCGTAAGGCTGACTTACGCATGTAAGCTTGTCAACACGCCCGTCCACCTGGAGCTGCCGTGTCACCACCCGCCCCGCCACCACCGCCGCAAGCACGCCGGGCCCGGCAACCCTCCGCGCCACGCCGCCCGCTCAGCAGGAGCCGCGTGCTGGAAGCCGCGATCCGGGTCGCGGATCGCGGCGGGGTGGAGGCGATCACGATGCGCAAGGTGGCGCAGGAACTCGGCGTGGAGGCGATGTCGCTCTACCACCACGTGCCGAACAAGGACGCGATCCTGGACGGCGTGGTCGACGAGGTGTTCACCGCGATCGAGCTGCCCGACGCCGGGTCCGCCGACTGGCGGGACGCGATCCGGGTACGCGCCGGCTCCGCGCGCGCGGTCCTGTCGCGGCACAGTTGGGCCCTCGGCCTGATGGACTCCCGCCGCAACCCGGGCCCGGCCACACTGCGCCACCACGACGCCGTCCTCGGCGTACTGCGCGAGGCGGGGTTCACCCTGGCGATGGCCGCGCACGCCGTCTCGCTCGTCGACAGCTACATCGGCGGCTACGTCCTCCAGGAGGCGAACCTGCCGGTGACCACCCCGGACGATGTCGAAGAGGTGGTCGGCGGCATCCTGGCGCACGTGTCGGCGGACGAGCTGCCGTACCTCACGGAGATGATCGTCGACCACGCCCTCCGGCCGGACTACGACCACACGAGCGAGTTCGGCTACGGCCTGGACCTGATCCTGGACGCCCTCGAAGCCCGCAGGGGGTAGCGCGCCCCCGGCGCAACGGTGCGTCTGCGTCGCGTCGTGCGCCGGGGGCGTTCGGGTTCAGGCGGTCTCGTGGACGGCCCGGGTCACGATGCGCAGTCCGTCGTGCAGTTCCTCCGGGGACACGGTCAGCGGCGGCATCAGTTTCACCACCTCGCTCCGGGGGCCGGAGGTCTCCACCAGCAGGCCGAGCTCGAAGGCACGGGTACAGACCGCGGAGGCGCGGTCCGGGTCGTCGAAGGCCAGCCCCCAGACGAGGCCGCGCCCGCGTACCTCGACCGTTTCGGGGGCGATGTCGTCGGCGAGCGTGCGCAGTGCCTGTTCCGTCTGAACGCCCAGGCCGGCGGTTTGTTTCGGGGTCTGCTCGTCGGCCCAGTAGGTGTGCAGCGCGGCCGTCGCGGTGACGAAGGCCGGGTTGTTGCCGCGGAAGGTGCCGTTGTGCTCGCCCGGCTCCCAGATGTCCAACTCGGGTTTGAACAGGCACAGCGCCATGGGCAGGCCGTAGCCGCTGATCGACTTCGAGAGCGTGACGATGTCCGGGACGATGCCGGCCTCCTCGAAGGAGAAGAACCCGCCGGTGCGGCCGCAGCCCATCTGGATGTCGTCCACGATCAGCAACATGTCGTGGCGCCGACACAGGCCCGCGAGTGCGCGCAGCCACTGCGGCCGGGCCACGTTGATCCCGCCCTCGCCCTGCAGGGTCTCGACGATCACCGCCGCGGGATGGTCCAGGCCCGACCCCGGGTCGTCGAGCAACTGCTCGAACCACAGGAAGTCGGGAGCCTCGTGGTGATCGTGGTCGGAGTAGCCGTCGTAGGGCATCGGGGTGCCGTGCACCAGCGGGATGCCGGCCCCGGCCCGCTTGAAGGCGTTGCCCGTCACGGTGAGCGCGCCCAGGGACATGCCGTGGAAGGCGTTGGTGAACGAGACGATCGGGCTGCGTCCGGTGACCTTGCGGGCCAGCTTCAGCGCGGCCTCGACCGCGTTGGCGCCCGTGGGGCCCGGGAACATCACCTTGTAGGGCAGCCGACGCGGGGACAGGATCAGGCTCTCGAACGACTCCAGGAAGGCGCGTTTGGCGGTGGTGGCCATGTCCAGGCCGTGCGTGATGCCGTCGCGTTCGATGTAGTCCAGGAGGGCCCGTTTGAGCATGGGGTTGTTGTGTCCGTAGTTGAGTGCACCGGCCCCGGCGAAGAAGTCGAGGTACGTGTGCCCCGCCTCGTCACTGAGGTGGCTGCCCCGGGCGTGGTCGAACACCGTGGGCCAGTGGCGGCAATAGCTGCGCACCTCGGACTCCAGAGTCTCGAAAACGTTCACGGTGGACCTCCCATGCCCCCCTCGGGGGCGGGCGTGGTTGCGGTTCGGTGCGGCCGTCCGGAGGCGGGTTCGGGGACGAGGCTCGTGGCGGAGCCCCGGGCGTCGGGCCGTGGGACGGGATGAACTCGGGGCGTCCGGTGAGACGGCGAACGGTTGGGTGGCCGGCTCTCCCCACACCAGCGTCATGGGGCGCGGCGGTCCGCGCCCGCCGGACTGGGCCGTCCGGGACGCGCTCCCCGCTGCGCCGGGCGGGCCGCCGACCGACCGGCCCGGGCACTCGCCTGATCGGGTGGCATGGCGTTGCGGCGGGTCCCGAGCCGGGAACCGGTCGGGCGATGCCCGCGGGTGGGAGCGCCCGGGCATCCGGTGTGTACCTCAGTGCACGCGCGCAGGTCGACCGAAGCGAGAAGCGCATGGCGAGCCCCTCGACCGATACCGAATTGCACAAGCATCGCGAGCTGAACACCGACCCGGCGGCCCTGCGGGACGTGCGGGCGCGGATGACCGAGGCCGGTGTGGAGTACCTCTACTGCCAGGTCGTCACGCTGACGGGCCGCGTCGTCGGCAAGGTGGTGCACGCCGAGCACCTCGGGCGGATCGCGGAGAACGGCGTCCGGGCCCACCCAGGGTGCCTCGCCGATCTCCAACTCGACCGGGACGGCAGCATGTTGGGCGGCGACGCCGAGCGGGGCGAGATCGTCCTGCTGCCGGACCTGGACAGCTTCGGCATCCTGCCGTGGGACCCGCGCACCGGGTTCTTCTTCTGCCGGATGTACGAACCGCCGCACGCCCCCGGCGAGATGGGCGGCCGGCCGGTGCCGCTGGACGTGCGCGGCAACCTGCGCCGGGTGCACGCCGGATTCCGCGACCGCACCGGGCTGGAACTGCGCAGCGGCTGCGAACCCGAGGTCACCTGGTCGGTCCCGGGAGTCGAGAGCGCACATCGACCGGGAACGCCCCACCCGTTGTTGCACATCGAGCAGATGGATCGGCTGCGGCCGGTCTACCAGACGGTCGTCGACTACGGCCGCGCGCTCGGTCTGGACATGAGCGAGGGCAACTGCGAGGGCCCCGGGCAACTCGAACTCAACTGGACGTTCGATCTCGCCGAGCGCACGGCCGACCGGCTGGTCCTGCACCGGCAGATCTGCCGCCGGGTCGCCCGGGACCTGGGCGCCGAGGTGAGCTTCATGCCCAAACCGGCGGAGGGCGAGTTGGGCAACGGTTGCCACCACAACATCAGCCTGTGGGACGGCGACCGCAACGTCTTCGTCGACCCGGCCGTGCCCGGGCTGCACCTCACCCGGACCGGGAAACACGCCCTGGGCGGCATCCTCGCCCACGCGGCGGCGATCACCGCCGTCCTGGCGCCGACCGTGAACTCCTACAAACGCCTGTGCGACACGGGCAGGTTCGCCCCCTCGGAGGTCGACTGGGGCATCGACAACAAGACGTGCGCGGTGCGGTTCCCCGACAACGGGCGGCTGGAGGTCAAACTGCCGGACGCCATGGTCAATCCGTATCTCTCGCACGCGGTGCTGATCGCCGCGATCGAGGACGGCTTGAAGAACAGCACCGATCCCGGGCCGCCCCGGGACTGCGCGGACACCGGCCCGTCGCCGTTCGGTCTGCTGCCCACCACGCTTCGGGAGGCGCTCGACCGGTTCGCCGACAACCCGATCGTCGCGTGCGGGCTCGGGCCCGAACTGTCCACCCTGTTCCTGCGGCTCAAGTCGCGGGAGTGGGATCGCTTTTGCCGCGCGGTCACCGACTGGGAACACCTGATGTACGGCGACGAGGGTTGCTGACGGGGGCCTTCGTGGGGTGCCCGGCGGGCCCGGGAGCCTACCGGTCGCGCCCGTGTGCGCCGTGTGCTTCGACGCGCCCTTGACCCCTCGTCGGGACGCGACCGACCATGGCCGCATCCGCCAGGCGATCTCCGTCGTCGGCATGCGCGCGAAACTGCGGGCGCCGCCGGGCGGCCCCGACGAAAGGCTCTGCGTGCACGCTTTTGGCGACATCGACCTCTTCGACGACGCCACCCTGAGCGACCCCTATCCGACCTATGCCCGATTACGCGAACTCGGCCCGGTCGTACGCCTGGAGGCGCACGGCGTGTGGGCGCTGCCCCGACACGCGGGGGTCGCCGCGGCGCTGCGGGATCCGGCGACCTACTCCAGCGAACGGGCACTCGCGCTGACCGATCCGGTCAACGACCGCTTCCTGGCGGGCACCGTGGTGGGTACGGACGGCGCCGCGCACGCGCGGCTGCGTCGGGTGTTGTCGCGGCAACTCGCGCCCCGGGCGGTGAAATCCCTCGCCCTGGGCATGCACGAACGTGCCCGGGCCCTGGTCGAGGGGCTGCCGGGCGACGGTGTCTTCGATGCCGTGGCCGACCTGGCGGCTCCGTTCGTCGCCGGCGTCGTGATGCGTCTGATGGGCCTGCCGGAGCAGGATCGCGTGCTGCTCCTGGAACTCGCCGACGCGACCTTCGACACGTTCGGCCCGGACAACGCGCGCACCCGGGCCGCGTTTCCGCATGCCGAGGAGATGTTCCGCTATCTCGACCGGGTCGCCACCCGGGATCGGATCTCGGCCGACAGTTGGCTCGGTGCCATCCACACCGCGGCCGATCGCGGCGACATCGACGAGGCCCAGGCCGTGCCGTTGATGCTCTCCTACACCGTCGCCGGCATGGACACCACCATCCACGCGATCACCTCGGCCCTGTACCTGTCGGCGCACACCGGTCAGTGGGCGGCGATCCGCGATCGCGCCGTCCCCGGCGAAGCGGTCCTGGCCGAGGCCCTGCGGATGGAGGCACCGATACAGTTCTTCGGCCGACGTACCACCCGCGAGGTGCGCGTCGGCGACACCCGGATACCGGCGGGCGATCAAGTCCTGTTGTTGTACGGCTCCGCGGGGCGTGACCGCGGCAAGTGGGGGCCGAGCGCCGACACGTTCGACGTCACCCGGAACAGCCGCGATCATCTCGCGCTCGGGGCGGGTATCCACCAATGCGCCGGGAATCACCTCGCGGCCCTGGAATTCGACGCCGTCCTCACCGCGTTGGCCACGCGCTTTCGGAATCTCGCCCCCAACCCCGATCGAGTGCCGACCCGGCGCCTGCACAACATCCTGCGGGGGTGGCACACGGTGCCTCTCGTCGGGGAGTAACCCCCGGACGGCAAACGGTACTTCGGCGTCCGGGTCGTTCCTTCGGACGCGTGCCCGAAAGATCCTTTCCTCAGGTGAGCGGGTCGCCGCCTTCGACGCCGACGGTGTCCGCGCCGAAGGCGGCGAGGGCCTTGGCTATCACGGTGGGCAGTTCGGTGCGTCCGTCGTCCTCGACCCAGCGCACCAGTGCCGTGTGCATCGCGGCCAGGCAGGCACTGGCCGCCACTTGGGCGCGGAACACCGTGTCCGGGTCGGTGGTGTCGTCGCCGAGGGCGTCCACGATGGCCTGTTGCAGGACGTAGTGGTTGTCCAGATGCCTGGCCCGCAACGCCTGCGTCGTGATCATCAGCCGCAGCCGGGCCAGCAGGAACTCCTCGCCCACCGACGGGCCTTCGCCGTGTTCGCGGCCGGTCAACGCGGTGGCCGAGTCGACGAGCGCGTTGCCGATGCGGCGCACCAGGGGCTGGGTGGCGGGCTGGGCGAGGATGCGCTCGGCGACCAGCGCACCGTACTCGTCGACGAGCACGAGGTCTTCCTTCGTGGGGAAGTGCCGATACACGGTCATCGGTGACATGCCCGCGGTCTCGGCGACTTCGGCCACGGTGGTGGCGTCGTAGCCGCGTTCGGTGAAGAGCCGCACCGCGTGCTCCTGGATGGTGCGCCGGGTCTCGGTGCGCCGTCGCGTTCGCAACTTTGAGGGCTGATCAGGCATGTGGTAGACCCTACCGGAGTGAGAGCAGCTACCAGATTGGTAGTAACTAACATGAAATGGTGGTCCGTATGTGTGATTTGACCGGCAAGACGGCCCTGGTGACCGGGGCATCGCGCGGCATCGGGCAGGCGATCGCGGCCCGGTTGGCGGCGAACGGGGCGGTGGTCATCGTGCACTTCGGTACGGACGAGGCCGGTGCGAAGGCGACGGTCGAGGAGATCGAACGCGCGGGCGGCAGCGCGTTCGCCGTCGGGGCGAGGCTGGGCGTGGACGACGACGTCGAGACGCTGTTCGCCGGGGTGGAGGCCGGTCTGGCCGGGCGGGCGCTCGACATCCTCGTCAACAACGCGGCGGCCGCGCCCGCCGGTCCGCTCGGGGTCACCACACGAGCGGAGTTCGACCATCTGTTCGCGGTGAACGTGCGAGCGGTGTACTTCACCATCGAGCGGGCCCTGCCGTTATTCCGTGACGGTGGCCGGATCGTCTCGATCTCGTCGGTGGCCACGCGGATGGCAAGCCCGAGCCAGACGTCCTTCGCGATGACGAAGGCCGCGGTCGAGACGATGAGCAGGACGCTGGCCAATCAACTCGGATCGCGCGGGATCACGGTGAACGCCGTGGCGCCGGGCGCCACCCGAACGGCGACCAACGGCTCCTTCTTCGAAGCGCCGGGTCTGACCGACCTGATCACCGCCACAACGGCCCTCGACCGGCTGGGCGCCCCCGAAGACGTCGCCGATGTCGTCGCGTTCCTCGCCTCGGACGCCGCCCGCTGGATCACCGGCCACGTCATCGACGCCAGCGGCGGCCTGTTCCTGGGACCGCGCGTGTGACGGCGGATGTTTCGAGCCTGGGGATGGCCGGGTGAGCGTGGGCGTCCACCTCCTCGATCACCCGGAGGTGCGTCATGATGACGGAAAGCGGTATGTGGCGGGCGCGGGGGTGTGAAGGAGGGATTCGGGATGCGGGCTGGGCGGAGGGCGTCGGCGGCTGTGGGGGTGGTGGTGGCGGTGGCCCTGGCAGGGGCCTCGGCGACGGGGGTCGGGGCGGCCGATGTGTCGGGTGGGGGGCATGAACAGACCCGGGCGGCCATGGACTTCGCGGTGCGGGCGGGGGTGCCGGGGGTGGTGGTGCGGGCTCGGGACGCGCGTGGGGTGTGGAGCGGGACGGCCGGGGTTGCCGACCTCGGGACGGGGCGGGCGCCGAGGCCGGTCGATCGGTTTCGGGCCGGGAGCATCGCCAAGCCGTTCATCGCCACGGTGTTGCTTCAGTTGGAGGCGGAGGGGAGGGTGCGCCTCGCGGACAGTGTGGAGAAGTGGCTGCCGGGGGTGGTTCGGGGAAACGGCAACGACGGCCGGGGGATCAGCCTGCGCCAACTGCTCAACCACACCAGCGGCCTCGCGGACTACACGGAGGACCCCGACCTGCACCTGCTGGGCAAGGACTTCCTGGCCCATCGCTACGACACCTGGACACCCGAACGACTCGTCGCGATCGCGATGAGGCACGAACCGAGGTTCGCGCCGGGTACCGGGTGGAACTACACCACCACCGAGTACGTGCTCGCCGCGATGATCGTCGAACGGGTGACCGGCCACCCCTACGCGGCGGAGGCCGAGCGGCGGATCTTCGCGCCGCTGGGGTTGCGTTCCACGCTCCTGCCCGGCCACTACCCCCGACTTCCCGCGCCGAGCGGGCGGATGTACACGAAGTTCCCCGACGACCCGAGTCGAACGGTCCACGACATCACCGAGTTCGACCCGTCCTGGGGCTGGGCGGCCGGCGAACTCGTCTCCGGCACCGCCGACTTGGACCGTTTCCTCGACGCCCTGATGCGCGGCCGACTGCTGCCCGAGGCGCAGCTCGCCGAGATGACGACCACGGTGCCCTCGCCCGACTTCGGCGACGGCCAGGACGACGGGCTGGGCATCTTCCGCGCCACCCTGCCCTGCGGTACGCAGGTCTGGGGGCACACCGGTTTCCTGCCGGGCTCGCAGAGCATGGCCTACAGCACCCGGGACGGCGGGCACACCCTGGTGGTCGACTTCAACACCGACTGGGCGGGCGACACCGACGCGGCCGGGTACCTGCTCCTCGCCGAATTCTGTGGCACGGTGCCGCCCTCCGCGGCCACCCGCCGACCGGGCGGGCGGCGGTGACGGCGCGGATGTCCCCAGGGGCGCAATCGCGTTGCCTCGGGCCGGGTCGTGTGCTGAGCTGCCCGTCATGGAGTACTCCCGATACCTCGACTGCCTCGCGGCCGACTACGCCCGCCTGCGCGCCCTCGCGGCGCTCGCCCCCGCCGGGGCGGTGCCCACCTGTCCCGGCTGGACCGTCGCCGACCTGACCCGACACGTCGGCGGGGTCTACCTGCACAAGACCCTGTCCATGCGCCAGGCCGCCGAGCCCGACCCCTGGCCGCCGAAGGGCCTCGCCGACGAGGAGCCGCTCGCCCTGCTGGAGCGCTCGTACGCCGCGCTGTGCGCCGAGTTCGCCGCGCGCAGCCCGCAGGATCCGGCCGGCACCTGGTACGGCCCGGACCAGACCGTCGGCTTCTGGATTCGGCGCATGGCGCAGGAGACCGTCGTGCACCGCATCGACGCCGAACTGGGCGCCGGGCAAACGGTCGTGCCGATCCCGGACGATCTCGCCGTCGACGGCGTGGACGAACTGCTCAAGATTTTCGTGGCCTACGGCGTCGGCGAGTGGGCCGACCACTTCACCGACCTCCTGATCGACTCGCCGGGCCGCCGCTACCTGCTGCGCACCGACGGTGCCGCGTGGCGGGTGCGCACCGGACCGGGCCTGTTCGCGGTCGAGGACGCCACGGTCGGCGCCGAGTCCGGCGATGACGCGACCGACGTGACCATCAGCGGACCGCCGAGCGCGTTGTTGCGCTGGGTGTGGAATCGCACGAGTCCCGGTGAAGCGAGCGGTGTGACGATCGAGGGTGCCCCCGAGGCGGTCGAGGAACTGCAGGGCTGCATCGTCGTCGCCGGCCAGTGAAGCAGCCGGCGGCAGCCGCGACTTTCGCGAACCGGCCGGTGTGGATCGGGTGATGGCGTCGTCGGAGGGGAACCCGCCGGGCGCGGCCGACGTTGACGGGCCATGTGGAAACTGGTTTTCCCTCTCGTGACGGCCCTGCTCCTGGCGCCGTTCGTGTTCGCGGTCGGGATGCGGGTCTACTGGTGGGTCGGCCGCAAGCGTGGCCGCACGGACGGCCCCCAGGCCACCCGGGGGATGCGGGCCACCGGCACCGAGGATCTGCACGCGCTGTTCTCCCCGGGCAAGCGGCTCGAACTGGAGCAGCGCCGGGTCGAACTCGTGCTGCGCGACGAGGATCAAGACGGCGCGCCCAAGCGCCCGGACGTCGACCTGGGCCGGGGCGTCGTGCGCATTCGCCGGCCGGACGACCCGTCCGCATAGGGAATCCCCGCCCCGGCGGGCCCGTTCGTACCGCCTCCGGGCCCGGCGGGGCGGCGTTCGGCGAGGACCGGGCGGCCGACGGCGCCTGCGAGGTGGGGCCGTCCCGGATGGCCCGGGGCAGGCGTGGAACAGGGTCGCCGTCATCCCGGCCACGATTTCCGTGACGTCCTCCGGAGCGTGGTAGTCGGGCACGGGCCGTGCGGCGGGTGTCGGCGAGGCTGCGGGGCCCTTTCACGCGGTACCCCCCTCTTGCCATAGCCCTGGCACAACTCCGCCGTAGCTCCGGTGCAAATTCACCGAAACCCGCTTTTTCGGGCGGCGACAGCTACATACTCAAGTTCTGGTTAGAAGTTATCACGCAAGTACTTGACGTTAGCTGTTCGCGAGCGTTACAACTTATAACGAACGGCAAGGCGGCTAAATTCTCGGTCGCCTCGCCACGTATCCCGGCACTCGATGCCGCTCCCGGCTGCTTCATGTCGCGTCATCGCAAGGACAAAAAGGAGAAAGCGCGTGTTTGAGCGCATAGCGGAACTGGCGATTCGCCGATCCCGGCTCGTACTGATCGTCGCCGTCGTTGCTCTGGCCCTCATGGGTGCCGCCGGCGCCGGCGCGTTCGGCAAGTTGATGGGTGGCGGCTACGACGACCCGGCCTCGCAGTCCACCCAGGCCCGGGAGGTCATCGAGAAGAGGTTCGGCGGGGAGACGAACCTGATCCTGCTGGCTCGCGCCCCCAAGGGCGGCATCGACGACCCGGCCGCCAAACAGGGCGGCCAGGCCCTGGCGGCCGACCTCAGAAAGGAGCGGAACCTGGACAACGTGATCTCGTACTGGGACACGGACAGCCCCACGCTGCGCTCCGAGGACGGCCGCCAGGCGATGGTCCTCGCCCACGTCAAGGGTGACGACACCACACGGGAAAAGAACGCCAAGAGCATCATCGACGCCTACACCGGGTCGTACAAGGACGCACTCACCATCCAGGCCGGCGGCGGCGCCGCCGTGAGCAGCGACATGGGCACCCAGTCGGGCAAGGACCTGCTCCTGGCCGAGGCGATCGCGGTGCCGCTGACCCTGATACTGCTGCTGATCGTCTTCGGCAGCGTCGTCGCGGCCCTGTTGCCGTTGGCCATCGGGATCATCGCCATCGCGGGCACGTTCGCCGAGCTCTACTTCCTGGGCAGCGTCACCGACGTCTCGATCTTCGCGACCAACCTCACCACCGCGCTGGGCCTGGGGCTGGGCATCGACTACGCGCTGCTGATGGTGAGCCGGTTCCGCGAGCAACTCGCGACAGGGGCGAGCGTGGACGACGCCGTCCGGCAGACGGTGAACACCGCGGGCCGCACCGTCGCGTTCTCCGCGGCGACGGTGGCGGCGGCACTCGGCGCACTCCTGGTGTTCCCGCAGTACTTCCTTCGCTCGTTCGGCTACGCCGGGGTCGGGGTCGTCGCCATCGCGGCGATCAGCACCCTGTTCGTGATGCCGGCCCTGTTCGTGGTGCTGGGGCATCGGGTCAACAACGGGCGGATGCCGTGGGCGAAGAAGGAGCGCGTCGCCTCCCGGGCGCCGCTGTGGGGGCGGCTGGCGCGCACCGTCATGCGGCGGCCCGCGCTCACCGCGCTGCCCGTGCTCGGGGTGCTGCTGTTGGCGGCGAGCCCGCTGCTGGGCATCAACCTGGGCACGCCGGACGAGCGGGTACTGCCCGAGGACGCGCAGAGCCGCCAGGTCACCGGGGAACTGCGCAAGAACTTCGACGGCGACGACGCCGCGGCCCTGCACATCGTCATCGACAAGGCCGTGGACCGGGGCCCGCTGGACGCGTACGCGGCCGAACTCTCGCGGCACAAGGACATCATCCGCGTCGAGGCGGCCACCGGAACCTACGTCCAGGGACGCGCCGCCGCACCGGGACCGGGCAACACCGCACTCGGCGGGCCCGACGCGCAACGCATCAACGTGATCAGCGCGTTGGCGCCGAAGTCGGACGAGGGCCAGAGCCTGGCGAAAAAGATCCGCGCGGTCACCCCGCCGGTCGGCACGCACCCCCTGGTGGGCGGCAGCGGGGCCGAACTGGTCGACGCCAAGCACTCCATCATCGGCCGGATCCCGCTCGCCGCGGCGCTGATCGCCCTCACCACCTTCCTCCTCCTGTTCCTGTTCACCGGCAGCATCGTGCAACCGCTGCGCGCACTGGTCCTGAACATGATCAGCCTGGGCGCCACGCTCGGCGTGATGACCTGGATCTTCCAGGACGGGCACCTCGCCTCGGTGCTCGGCTTCACGCCACAGCCGATGGACACCTCGATGACGATGCTGATGTTCTGCATCGCCTTCGGACTCTCGATGGACTACGAGGTGTTCGTCACCAGCCGGATCAAGGAACTGCACGACCAGGGCCTGGACACCGAGTCCGCCGTGGCCGACGGCCTCGGGCACACCGGCCGCATCGTCAGCGCGGCGGCCTGCCTGCTCGCGGTGAGCTTCTTCGCCTTCGGGACGGCCGAGCTGAGCTTCATGCAGTTGTTCGGCCTGGGCAGCGGGTTGGCCATCCTCATCGACGCAATCGCCGTACGCGGCATCCTGGTTCCCGCCGCGATGCGCCTGCTCGGCCGCTCGGCCTGGTACGCGCCGGCCCCGCTGCGCAGGTTCCACGCCCGGTTCGGCCTCAGCGAGGGCGGCCCCACGCCGGCGGCCCCGGCAGCCGAGTCGTCGTACGTGAAGGACCCGACGGGAGTCTGCCCCCGCGAGTCCGTCCCGATACCGTGCCCGCCCCCCGCCGCACCGGGGGCGGGCACGCTCGTGTGCGCACCGCACGCGGACGGACCCGGTCCGGAGGTCGTCTCGTTCGATTCAGGGGCGGCGAGTGTCGTCGGTGTCCGGGGTGGGGCGGTCCAGCCGCCAGACCACCTCGATTCCGCTGCCGGCGGGAGCCGTGGGCGGTGTCCCCGGATCACGTCGGATCTCGGTGAAGCCCAACCGGCGCGGGATGGCGGCGCTGGAGGTGTTGGCCAGGTCGTGGGTGATCTCCAGGTACGCCACGTCCGGCAGGGTGAACATCTCGGCGACCAGGGCGGCCGTCGCCTTCGTGGCGGTGCCCCGGCCGGTCGCCGCGGGGTGCAACCAGTAGCCCAGGCGCCGGCCCCGGGATTCGGGCTCGCGGTAGCTCTGGCACATGCCGGCGGGGACGCCGTCCTCGACGATGGCGTAGTTGTACATCTCCCCGCTCGCCCACTTCGCCTCGAACCTCGCGAGCATTTCCCGGGTGTGCTGCGCACTGTGCGCCGCGACCCACGGCTCCCACGGCCGCAGGTGCTCCAGGGACTCCTCGATCAACGTGAACGCCGCCGCGAAGTCCCGCTGCGCCCGCCAACTCCGCAGAACGAAGTCCCCACACTCGATCATCCGCCTCGGCCGCTCCATGATCGCCATGATCGCCCGCCCGACGCTCGCGCGCAACGAGCGGCGGAAGCGCGGGTGCGGGAAGTGGAGCCGGCCGGGGCCGGGTTGCCCGCGTCGGGTCAGAAGGCGCAGGTGTGCGTGGGTGGTTTGCCGTCCAGGCGGGACTGGAGCCAGGTGAGGGCGTCGGTGCCGGAGGGCTGGAAGTCGTTCAGGCCGTGGTCCTGGTCGGGGTAGGTGCGGTAGTCGATGCTTGCGCCCTTGGCGCACAGGGCCTGGGCCATCGGCAGGTTGAGCGGGGCCAGGGGGTCGGCGCTGCCCTGGGCGAGGAACACCGGGGCGGCGGGGGTGACCTGGTCGGTGGCGTTGGCTTCGAGCGAGGCGGTGAGCGGGCCGAGGTCCGCGTTCGGTTTGAGGACGTCGGCGGGGTCGGGCAAGTCGCCGCCGATCACGGTGCTCAGGCAGTCGGTCCAGGCCGCGTCGGCGACGGCGAGGGCGGCGGGCGTGAGCAGTTGGTCGGGTTTGACCGAGGGGTCGGCGGCTGCGGCTCCGTCGAGGAGCATCAGGAAGATGCCGATGTACGGGGCCGCAGTCGCGTCGCGTTGCTCGACGAGTCCGGGCATGAATTGGAAGCCGGTGCCCGGCGCGAACGCGAGGACGCCCCCCAGCGGGAGTTCGGGGGCGTATCGCGGCTGGTGGTCGGCGGTCCACAAGGCGGCGTGGGCGCCTTGGGAGTGGCCGCCGACGAACCAGGTCTGCCCGAGGTCGGGGTTGATCGTGCGGGCGGCGCGGACCAGGTCGAGCGTCGCGTAGGCGGCGGGTTTTCCTTGCAGATAGGGATGTTTGACGCCGGTGACGCCCATGCCGATGTAGTCGGGTTGCACCACGGCGAAGCCGCGTCGGATCAGTTCGGCCTGGATGTCGAAGCCGCCGATGCCGGCGAGGAAGCCGCGCGAGGGTGCGCACATGGTGCCGATGCCCACGGTGCCGTGATCCCAGGCGACGATGGGCCAACCCCCGGCGGGAGCCGGGCCCTTGGGCAGGGCGACGGTGCCGGTCGCGGCGACGGGTCTGCCGTCGGTGCCGGTGGTCGTGTACATGACCAGCACTTCCTCGGCCGCGCCCTTGGTGCCCGCGCCGGGGACGTCGAACGGCCGTCGGCGGATCACCTCGCCGGGCTTTCCCGGCGGGAGCGGGACGGGCGGGTCGAAGAACGCGTCGTGCTCGGGCGCCTTGGTGCCGGGCGCCGCCGTCGGCACCGCAGGGGGGACCGAAGTCGGCGGCGGGGACGGTGCGGCGGTGTCGCCGGGCGGCACCGGCGCGGCCGTTCCCGCCCGAGGCGTGCCGGCGTCGGGGCGTGCGGCCGCGGGCTCGGGGTCGGCGCGGCTGCATCCGGTCGCGGCGAGTGCCGCGACGATCATCAAGGCGGCGAGCCTGTGCGGCACCCGGGCTTTCGGCTTCCCGCCTGACGTACCTGTACAACGCATGTCCAGCCCCCAACCGAGCCAGATGGAATGGAACAGGTTTTATGTGCATGGCGCATGGCGCATCGCTCGCGGAGGTCGTCCGGACGAGCCTGCCGCCGGACGCCGCGCAAGAAACCTAGTCGAGTTCGGTTTTGGCGTCCAGGTATTGCCGGCGGCGCGGGGCGACCGGATCGCAGCGACGTCCTGGGTCAGCCGTCGACACGGTGTCGGGCCCAGAACGGCGTCAGGTCGTGCGCGGTGGCCGCCTGGGCCGCTCGCTTGAACTCGGCCGTGGTGGAGATCCCGTACCAGTGGTCGGCGGCGTATCCGCGCAGCAGCCGGTCCATCGGGGCGTCGCCGATCAGTCGCCGAAGCTCGTGCAGCACGCACTTGCCGTAGTCGTAGACGACCGCCTCGTACCGGGACGGGTGGGCGTCCCAGTACCGCATCGAGTTGGTGAGTCGCTCCGTCGGCGCGGACCACGCGACGTCCCGCCCGCAGTCTTCGCCGGTCCGGCCGAGCGCGAGATCGGTGGCGTACTCGGCGAAGGATTCGTCGAGCCAGGGGTCGGTGTACTCGTCGTTGCCCACGATCCCGTACCACCACTGGTGGGCGAGTTCGTGCACGAGTGCGGTGGATTGCACGCGGTCCAGGACGAATCCCGGGTACTCCATGCCGCTGAACCACAGGTCGTCGTCCAGGACGACGTCCAACTCCGAGTACGGGTAGGCGCCGTAGCGCCGGGCGTGGGTGTCGACGGCCGAGCGGGCGACGTCCAGCATGGCCCGGGCGTTCGACGCGGTGACGCCGCCGTCCGCGTAGACGTTGACGTCGACCCCGGTGGCTGAGGCACCGGAGATCTGCGTGAACGCCCCGGCGGCCCACGCGAAGTCCCGGACCCTGCGCGCCGTCGCGGTGGTGACGACGCGGCCGGGCGAACCCGGGGAGTCGACCGAGGTGCCGGTGGCCGGTACCCGCAGGTTGGCGGGGTGCTCCAGCGTGACGTCGAAGTCCGCGGCCAGTGCATAGAACGACTCGCCGTGGTCGGTATACGGGTCCAGATGCGGGCCCGCCGCGTCCGCGATCGCCAGCACCGGCAGCGCGTTGCCGAGTATGGCGTGCTCGTCGTCGTGGCCGAACCGGTCGATCCCGTCCGGGACTTCGATACGCAGACCGAAGCCGATCGTGCCGCGTTCGCCGGGACCGAGCGGCACGGGCAGGACGATGCGCAGGGCGGTGCAGTCGACCGTGAGGGCGACCGGGACGCCGCCGGTGACCTCGGAGACGGTGATCGGCGGTGCCGCACACGTGCCGTGCGCGTTGTCCCACAACCGCAGGTACACCTCGGGGAGTGGATCGGCCGAGGCGTTGGAGAAGCCCACCCGCTCGTGGCCGGTCCACACGCGTCCCCGGGCGTCGGCGGTCAACTCGACCGTGTACGACGGCGTGGCCGGGGTCCGTACCGCCTCCGGGTGCGCCACGAGCGGCCGTTCGAGGCGGACGGTGCCCGGCGACGCCGCGCGCGTCGACGCGGAGCTCGCGCCGATCGCCGCGAGCAGCGTGGCGACGGCGGCGAACACGGCCGTGCCGATCCTCATCGGTTCCCCCATCGGATCGGCGGCGGCAAAAGCCCTGTTCGGGTCGGCGACTCGCGCTCCCCGGGGGCGATGTTCGAGCGCAGGTGGCCGAGCGCGGCCCGGCCACCTGCCGGCGGCGCGGGTCAGGCCGTGCGAGCCGTCTCGCGGTGGCGGGACACCGCCCGGTGCAGGGCCAGGTCCAACTCGGGCAGGGCCTCCGCGACGTCCGTGTATTCCACGTACTCCACCGTGGCCACGGTGTGCAGCCCCTGCACCAGGAACGTGTACTCCCGCCCCCGCTCCAGCATCAGCACGATGGGCTTGTCGAAGGCGCTGGCCCAGCCCACCTCGATGTGGGTACCCGGCGAGGCGGGGAAACCCGGGAGCGCGACGAAGACGTCGGCCTTGCGAATCTCGTCCTGATCCAGCCGGGTGCACTGGTCCGGCCGCATCAACTCCGCGCCCCACGCCTCGCGGCGGTGCGCGTTGTGCACGGACAGACCGTGTGCCTCGAAGTGCTTGATCAGGATGTCGAACGGGGCTCGCGCGTGGTCCGGCATCTCGCCGGTGGCCGGGTCCAGGAGTTGGATGAAGGGCCCGGCCAGGAACAGCGAACCCACGTCGAGGCCGCACAGGTAATCGGTAGAGGGGGCGATGGTCATACGGCTACCTCCGGAATGGGCCGTGGGGATGGCATGGTCAGGTCTTGCGGAAACACTGGATGTAGGCTTGGCCGCTCGTGCCGTACGTGTACTCGGTGGTGTCGTACGCCTGGTACGGGTGGGACTCGACCCGGATGCTCCGGAAGTGCGGCAGGTACTGCCAACGCAGTTCCGGCTTGGTGCTGAAGAAGGGGATGAACACCCCGCCGGGGCGCAGCGCCCGGACGACCTCCGGCATCGTCCTGGCCCACAGCGCCTCGTCCGTCCAGACCTCCATGTCCAGGGCCGGGTCGAAGAACATGCCGTCCAGGCTCTCCGAGGGCAGTTCGAAGACCCGCTGGAAGAAGTCGCCGCGTTCGATGGCGAGATTGTCGGGCAGCGTCGGGTGCTTGCTCCGGAAGAGGTCCTCGACCTCGTCGAAGAGTTCGAGCACGGTGTGGCTGCGGGTGGCCGGGTTGCCCGCGATCCGCAGCGCGGACAGCCCCAGGCCCAGGCCGACTTCGTAGAAGTCCCGGCCGTACTCGCACAACATGTCGGCGCTCGCCCACATCAGATCGCGTTCCCACGCCTGCATGGCCTGCTCGCCGCCGATGCTCAATGTCACCTCGCCGTCGGTCTCGACGAGTTCGATCTCGGGCTTGGACCGGGTTTCCATGGCATTCGTCCTTTGTCGCGGCGGAATTCGGTGGTGTGCGGTCGGTGGAATGCGGTGTGGCGCTGCCGGGTTCGGCTCAGCCGCGGCGCGGCACGACGCCGAAGTGGCGTCGAGCCGTGGAGACGGCCAGGTCCTGGACCGCGAAAACGGTGAAGTAGTAAGCCTGCGGCGCGGTTTCGGCGGCGAAGCGCACCCGGAAGGCGACCTCCCGGGCCCGCTCGTGCCCGGCCCGGATCTTGACGATGCCCGGCTCCACCGTCGTGTCCTCACGCAGGTAGGTGGGCACGAACAGCCCCAGCCGGACCGGACCCGGGCGGGCCGCGGTGAGCATCGCGCGCACCTCCAGCACGGCGCCCTGCTCGACCTCGTCTTGGGCGTGGGCCAGCAGCGAAGGGCCCTGCGGCACGCGGAAGGTGACGTCGCCGCAGCGCATGCACACCGCGCAGATCGTGTCCGAGACGTGCGGCAGCAACCCTCGCCGGGTGAACTCCTGGGCGGGGCGCCCGCAATGGCAGGTCACCTCGCGCACCTGCGGGTCCAGCGAACTGCGGTCCCCGAAGTGCGCGGGGTAACTCATCAGCTCGTTCTCGGGGTTCGCCGCGACCTGTTCGGCGATCACGTGGTCCAGGGATTGCAGGTCCGCCGTGAGCGAGGTACGGATCTGCTCGGGCGACTGGTCGGCGAGATGGGTCGGCCGGGACACCCACAGATCCACCTTGCGCGCGAGCTTGACCAGCCTGGGGCGCAACGCGTGGTTGTGCGGCAGCAGTTCCGAGGTGAGCAGGGTGGTCAGCCGCCGGCCCACGGTGAGCACGAGCGGGTCGGGGCGGTGCTCGGCGGGCGGCGGCGCGGCGGGCGCGTCACCCTGCGGGAGGCCGAAGCGCATGAACGCGGGGTAGGGATGCGAACCGGCGAGACTGGCGTTGAGGATGTCCACCGAGTCCGCGCCGGACAACGCCCCATGCATCCACGCGACGTTCTCCGGCCGATCGGAATCGTGCACCGAGACGGCGGAGACGACGGTGCGGGCCGGACCGTCGAGCGCGTTGAGCAACAGTTGGTACCTGGGGTCGTACAGCGCGAGATCGGCGAGCGGGCCGCTGTTGCAGGCGCTGAGCACCACCTCGACGGCTTCCACGCGGTTGAGCGGGACCAGCTTGTCCTCGGGCTTGTAGCACGGCAGTCCGTACGCGCAGCGGGGGCCGAGTGCTCCCGTGCGGGCCGGGGCGCTGGGGTTCAGGCCGCAGATGGTGAACTCGCCGAGGTTGACGCTGTCGTCCTTGCCGTGGCCCTGGAACGCCACCCGGCGCCATCGAGTGGCGAGGATCTCGGCCTGGATGTCGACGTGTTCGAAGTCGCGGTCGTCGAAGACCCGGACGCCGTCCGGGTGCGGCGGCCGGTCGGTGTCGGTGAACAGTCCGATCGCGTCGACGCCGGCCGCCGGCCGGGCGTACTGCTTGGCCACGTTCCAGGCCACCGAGGCCGCGTCGCGCCCGCTCAGCAGGGTCAGTCCGGGCTCGCGGTCGCGGTAGGTGGTCAGCAGCAACGCCCGTACCGGGTCCAGGTTGAGCCGGTCGTAGCAGCCCACGATCAGCAGCGTCCCGGGGTGGCGGCGGCGGAACCCGGCGGCGTCCGCCAACTCCTGCTCGGCCACCCAGGTGCGGGCGAGCGGGCGGGCCAGCGCCGACACCCCGTCGGGCAGGTCCAACGGCCCGAGCAGCACGCCGACGTCCAGCGGCTGCGGGACTTCGACACCGGCGTACAGACCGGCGGCCAGCTCGACGGCGTGCGCCAGGTCCGGACGTCCCACGCACGGCACGGGTACCGGGGTGTGCTCGGGCGCGGCGAGGAACTCGGCCACGGCCCGCGGCAGTCGGTCGACACCGACCGCGCCGAACAGCGCGGTGGCCGGCCGGCGATCCGGGCGGTCGGGTGCTTCTTCGGCGACGACGGGGGCGTTCATGACGGGAGACCTCGTGTTCTGTGGGCCGACCGGCGCAAGCGGGAACCGGAAGGGGAGTGGGGGGCGACGGGCGGCGCGCACCGCCGGCGGCGATCAGGTGGCGCACCGCGCGGGGCCGGCGGCAGCGGGCGCCAGCAACCGGCGGCCGGAGAAGGCCAGTCCGGCTCCCGCCAGCGCCACGCCGAACGCGACGGTGAACACGCCGCGGGCGCCGATCGGGTCGATCAGCAGGCCGCCGACCTGCTGGCCGACCGCGTCGCCCAGCACGGTCGCCAGCGAGGCCCAGGTGAACGCCCGGGCCAGCAGCCGCCGATCGGCGAGCGCGCCGACCAGGGTCATCTCGCCCGCGGACACCATGGCGATCGGCAGGCTGCCGACGGCCAGCGCGATCGCCAGGGTCGGCGGGGAAGTGCTCAACACGGTCAGGCCGGTGCCCGCCGCGAAGGCCAGGACCAGCCGGGGAAAACGCACATGCGTCGCGACGCGCGACGGGGCACGCCCCAGCCACAGGGCGCCCACCGCGCTGCCGACGCCCCAGCACGCGTAGACCACGCCGGTGCCGTCGGGCGATCCGTGCGCGGACACGAAGGCCGGGATGGCGAGCGTCATCAGCCCGATCGGGACCGCGCACGCGGTCATCACGCCCAGCAGCACCAGCATCGAGGGATCGCGCAGCGGATGGCGCGGTATGCCTCGGCCGTCGGCCTCGGCCGGCTCCGGGCCGGTCGACGCCGCCTCGGTGCTCGCCGGGAGCCGCACCCAGGCCAGGCCCACGGCGCCCGCGCCGCCGATCACGGCGACCGTGGTCAGCGCGACCCCGGCGGAGCCGGACGACATCAGGACCGCGAGCATCAGCGGTGCGCCGATCACCAGGACCTCGGTGAGCAGCGCCTCCCAGAGGTAGGCGCTCTCACGCTCGTCGTCCGACAGCGGCATGCGCGCCCACAACGAGCGCATGCACGCGTTCGTGGGCGGCAGCGCGACCCCCGAGGCGACGGCCAGCACGGGCTGCGCCCAGGAACCCGGGCGGGTGGCCCACACCAGCGCCGCGAGCGTCGCCGGGTAGGCCACACCGGTGACGATCAACACGGCTCGGCGTCCGCTGCGGTCGAGCCGTCGGGCGATCAACGGGCTGCCCAGCGCCATGCCGAGCGTGTACAGCGCGGCGATCAGGCCGGCCTGCGGGTAGCTGCCGCCCTGTTCGCGGATGGTCAGCACCATGGCCAGCGACATCAGGTAGACGGGCAGCCGGGCGACGACGCTCCACCAGGCCGCCGCGGCCACCCGGGGGCGGGTGAGCAGGGTGCGGAAGCGGCCGAGGACGCCGCCGGTCGCGGGGGGCGCCGGCGGAGTTTCCGCGGCGGCGGGTTCGGTGTCTCGGCGCGGGCTCGCGGTCATCGGGCCACCGGATCGGGTTCACGGTCCGGGGACGCCGCGACGGCATCGGCCTCGTCCGCCGGGTTCGTCGCGATCGCCTCGGCCTCGCGGGCCGGGACCACCTCGATCGTGAAGGCGTCCAGCACCGCCCGCATGCGCTGCTCGACCCGCGCGATCGAGTCGCCCACGACATGGACGTGACCCGAGGCGTTGTGCGAGGCGCGCCGGGCCGCCACCGGGTCGCCGACCCCGACGCGCAGGACGGCCTCGATCACGCCCGGAAGGCAGAGGAGTTCGTCCGCCCCCGTGACCCGGCGCACGATGCCCGAGCCGGGCAGGGGCAGCAGCAGATCGCCCGCGCAGCGGCGTTCGCGGTACTCCAGCCGAGGCCGGCGGCCCAGGTAGACGTCCAGCGTGGCGCCGAAGACGTCGAATCCGTAGGCGTGCCCGTGATTGGCGGGGATCTCGCAACCCGCCAACCGGACCCCGATCTCGCCCGCGAACACCTCCCCGTCGACCACGAAGAACTCCATGTGCGCGTAGCCGTGGTCGATGCCCATCCCGGTGACGATGCGCTGAAGCATCGCGCGCAGGTCCACCGGCGGGCCCTCGTCGGTGCCGACGCTGATGTTGGCGTTCATCGCGCCGTCGACGATGTCCAGCGGGCGGCAGGGCATCGCGCTGGGCCAGGCGGCCAGCACCTCGCCGTCGTGGATGAGCGCGCACACCTCCCACTCGGTGCCGCCGAGATACTGCTCGACCATGAAGTCCCGTGCCGCGAAGTCGATTTCGGCGGCGGCCTCGGGCCCCGGGAGCAGGAAGGTGTCCACGCAGGCGAACGAGTCCACCGGCTTGAGGACCAGCGGCCGGCCGTACCGCTCGGCGAACCGCGCCACCTCCGCGGCCGACCGCACCCGGGCGAACGCGGCGGTTCGCAGGCCCAGCTCGCGAAACCGCTCCTTCATCGCGGCCTTGTCGCGGACCCAGGTCACCTGGCGTTCGCTCAGGTGCGGCAGCCCGACCAGGGCGGCGAAGCGCTGCGCGAGGTGCTGGCGCGGTTCGGACGGATTGCAGAACCGGGTGGGCGCCACCGGGAGTTCGCCGGCCCAATCCCGGTAGCGCCGGGCCTCCTGCGCCAACGGCACCCCTTCGCGCACCCAGAACGCCGGCAGGTGCGCGGTCTCGCGCAGGTAGTCCTCGCTCAGGTCGCCCCGCAACTCGGCGAAGCGCAGCAGCACCAACTCCTGCGGCAACGCCCGGGCCGCGTGGCGGGTGAACGACGAGGCCCGGTCGTCCACCATCAGCAACACCGGACGCGTGCTCACACCGCCTCCAGGACGCGCCGGATGGCCTTGACCGCGCCCACCTGTTCGGCCTCGGGCAACTCCGG
Source organism: Embleya sp. NPDC059213 (assembly GCF_042754445.1). Lineage (NCBI taxonomy): Bacteria > Bacillati > Actinomycetota > Actinomycetes > Kitasatosporales > Streptomycetaceae > Embleya > Embleya sp. NPDC059213. The sequence continues at coordinate 9,785 of NZ_JBHZAV010000067.1, read as the reverse complement.
GGACAGCGGTACGCACAGGGTGCGGTCCAACCGGTCGCGGGTGCGGGCGAATCCGTCGTGGCTGAGCGCGAGCGGCCCGTCGGGCGCGTGGTTCCACGGGAAGCCGTCGGCGTAGAGCGAGCGCCGGCCGGTGAGCACCGGATGCTCGGGCAACAGGTACTTGTTCAGCGTCCAGTTGGCGATGCCCTCGGCGCTCAGCGCGGCCACGGCGGCGTCGCGCAACGCCCGGTCCCGGCAGCGGAATCGCAGACTGACCTTCGCGTCGCCCGCCGCGCGCGGGCGTACCTCCAGATCCGCGCGGTCGGGCAGGTCGCGCATGGCGATGGCGTACATGCGCTCCAGCCCGTCGAGGAGCTCGTCGAGGTGGCGGAACTGCTGGCACTGGACGGCGGCGACCTGTTCGCTGGTGACGAAGTTCTCGCCGTAATAGGCGTCCTGGTTCCAGGTGGGATAGCGCCCGGGCACCCGCGCGGAGCCGTGGTCGTGATAGCAGCGCATCGTCGCCCACGCCTGCTCGTCGTTGGTCACCACCAGCCCGCCCTCGCCCGAGGTGAGCACCTTGTTGTGATGGAAGCTGAACGTCCCCGCGTAGCCCACCGTGCCCACCGCACGGCCGTCCGGGAAGCGGGCGCCGAGCGACTGGGCGCAGTCCTCGACGACGTACGGCACGCCCTCGGGCAGCGGCGCCACCGTGCCCTCCATGTGCGCCACGATCACCCGTTCGGCGTTCGCCGGCAACAGCGTGGGATCCAGCGACAACGAGTCGTCGGTGTCGACCAACACCGGGATCAGGCCGCAGGACAACACGGCGCCGGCCACCGCGACGAAGGTGACCGCCGGGATGTACACCGGGTCGCCGATCGAGGGACGGGTGGCGATCAGCGCCAGCCGCAGCGCCTCGGTGCAGTTGTGCACGGCCAACGTATGGGCGGCGCCCAGGCGTTCGGATGTCTCACGTTCCAACCGCGAGGCCATGCTCTCGGTTTCGGTCTGGTAGCGGAACAACACCCGATGGTCGATCACCTCGCGCAGTTCCGTCATGTCGGACCAGTCGAGGTAGTTCGCGCCGTAGGGCAGGAAACGTTGGCCGAGACGCTTGTCCAGGGTCATCGTGCGTCCGCCTCCGTGATCGGGCACGCCGCGTTGTCGACGAGCATCTCCTCGCCCCGGTAGTTGCGCAGGTGCAGCCCCTCCGGGGTGACCTTGAAGTACGGCTGCGCGATCGGGATCTTGCCGATCCTGGTGGTCAGCACGTACTGCGGCACCCCGAAGCCGGTGATGTGGCCCTGGAGTCCCTCCATGATTTCCCAGCCCTTGGCCACCGACGTCATGAAGTGCGAGACACCGGTGACGTTGTCGCAGTGGTAGAGGTAGTACGGCCGCACCCGGATGCGCAGCAGTTCGGTCATCAGCGTGCGCATGGTGGCGACGTCGTCGTTGATGCCGCGCAGCAGCACGGTCTGGTTGCCCACCGGGATGCCGTGCCGCAACATGCGGTCCACCGCCGCGGTCGCCTCCGGGGTGATTTCCTTCGGGTGGTTGAAATGGGTGTTCACCCACACCGGATGGTGGCGCGCGAGCATCGCACACAGGTCGTCGGTGATCCGCTGCGGCAACAACACCGGGAACCGGCTGCCGATCCGGATGATCTCCACGCTCGGGATCGCCCGCAGCCCCGAGATGATCTCCTCCAGCTTGCCGTCCTGGTAGGAGAGCGGATCCCCGCCGGTCAGCAACACGTCCCGGATCTCCGGGTGTTCCGCGATGTAGCGCAGATCCTCGTCGAACGACTCACCCTCGTCGTCGCGGAAGTAGGTGCCGTTGACGTCGGTGGTGTGGAACTTGCGGGTGCAGTGCCGGCAGTAGACCGGACACGCCTCGGTGATCAACATGATGACCCGGTCGGGGTACTTGTGCACGACCCGGTTGGTCTTGCGGTAGTACGTGTCGCCGACCGGGTCCACCTCCGCGCCGGAGAACTCGACCAACTCCCCCGAGGCGGGCACGGCTTGTTGCCGGACCGGACACATCGGGTCGTCGGGATCCATCAGTGAGGCGTAGTACGGCGTGACGCTCCAGCGGTAGCGGCCCGCGACCCCGGCGATCGCCTGCTCCTCGTCCGGGCTGAGGTTGATCCACCGGCGGGCCTTGTCGACGTTGGTGATGCGTCGACGCATGTGCCAGCGCCAGTCGTTCCAGTCCGTGTCGGGGACGCGGGGTCGCACGATCGTGGGTTCGGCCGCGGGGGTGCCGGCGGTCGTGGTTTCGAGGGGCGTGGCGGACATGGCGGGCTCCAGGGGTGACGGGCCTTCGGCGACGCGAGGCGTTCGGTCGGGGCACGCGGTGGGGATGCCGGCGTCGTGCGGGGGTCTACGGTGGAATGCTCACAGTGGGGCGAGCGAGAGTTGGCGGAGCGTACGCGCCACGCGCTGGGCGCCGCGCAGATCGTCCAGGTCGGGGGCGAGCGCGTCCCACAACGTGGTGACGCCCTCGTCGGGCGGCGCCCATACGCCGGGGTCCCGGGGGTCGTCGGCGCACGGAACCGGCATCAGCCGGCGCATCCGCGCGGCCAGATCGCGCTGGGCGCCGCCCAGCGGCGGCAGGAACACCAGTGGGGCGCGCCGCGCCTGGGCCAGGGCCGACGCGCCCAGGGTCGGCGCGGCCAGGAACAGCCGGGCCCCGGCATGCAGCGCGTCCACATCCACGTCCACGGCCCGGCTCACCCGTACCTCAGGGCGGTCGGCCAGGCCCGCCAACGCGGCGCGGATCGGGGTGAGCCGCAGGTCGCAGACCACCTCGCAGCGGCCCGTGCGGCGCAGCGCCTCGTGCACCAGCCCGGGCAGCGTCGTGTCGACGAACGTGTCCGCCTCGGCCGCCGGCACGTCCCACAGGGACAGCAGCAGCAGGGTGCCGGCGCGTTGTCGGCTGCGGGCCGACCGGACCGGCGCGAGCACGCCGGTGGGCCGAAGGCCGGTCGGGGCGCGGGTGGGGTCGGGATCGGGCAGCCAGCCCGGGCGGTGCACGCGGTACAGGGCCCGGTCGGTCGCGCCGGCCGTCCCGAGTGTGTCCGTCGTGCCCGGGTGGCCCGAGTACAGGTGCACGACCGGTACGCCCGAGGCCGACAGCCGCGCGGTGGCGGCCTCGTCGTCGCAGACCAGCGCCACGTCCGGCGGCGCCTCGTCGGAGGTGCCCGGCACGGGTCGCAGGTCGCGCAGATGGGCGGCGACGCGTCGCCGGGCGAGCAGCGAGTCCAGTTGCTCGTCGCGGGAGACCAGCAGGATCCGGCGCGCCGACTCGCCGGGCCCGGACTCGCGCTCGGCGCCGTCGCGGTCCGGCCGTCGGGTCTCGGGCCCCTCCCGCGGAGTCAGTACTGCCACGGGGTCACCGATCCCAGCCGGGCGACGTCGTCGCTGTAGCCGGCCGCCGTGGTGGAACAGCCGTTGCACACCAGCGGCCCGCGGTCGCGATAGAAATCGGCGTGCTCGCGGAAGGCCGGGGTGTCCAGACCGATCACGCCCGACTCGCGCAGCGGGGCGCCGCCCGGGCCCTCGTCGCCCTCGCGATGCGGGATGCAGCTACACGCGTACATCCGCCCGTACTTGCCGTCGATGTAGATGACGTCGTCGGTGACGTGGCACTGCGGCAGTGACGCGCGGGGGGTGACGGATTCCGCGAAGTAGCGCCCCTGTTCCTCCGGATCGTCGCCGTAGAACCGCTTCCCCATGGGCACCAGCAGCGAGTCCGGATCCGCGTCGTAGACGCGGTCGCACACCCGGCGCACCTCGTCGGGGTCGGGATAGGTGATGCTGCGATCCAGTTTCAGCGCCGACAACTCCCACTGACGGACCCCGGCGCGGGTCAACACCTCCTGGAGCAGCGGCATTTCGGCGTAGTTGTGCGGACCGACCACGGTATTGACTCGGGGCAGGACACCGAGGGCCGCGGCGGCGCGCAGTCCGCGCAGGCCGTTGTCGAACATGCCGGGGGAGCGGCGGTAGACGTCGTGGGTCGCGGCCGAGGCGCCGTCCAGGCTGACGATCACCTGGGCCAGGCCCGCCTCGGCCAGGCTCTCGGCCATTCTCGGCAACATCGAGCCGTTGGTGATGATGGACATCTTCATTCCTGCGGCCGTGCCCGAGCGCACCAGCTCCACCACGTCCGGATGCATGAGCGGCTCGCCACCGGTGAATCGCACATACGCCACGCCGGCTTCCCGGGCCTTGGGCAACAGGTCCGCGAAATCCTGAGGCGAGAACCGAAAGGTGTCGCGGGAAAGCGCGAAGTCGCACATGAAGCAGTCGGCGTTGCAGGCTTCCAGGATTCTGATGAAGAGATATCGGTGACGCTCACGCACGGTGGGACCCTTCGGGCCGGTTCGAAGACGGGAGGAGACGAGTCGAGCCGGCTGTCAGGCCGGTCGGGGTTCGCCGGGCAGGATCGCGAGCAGGGCGTCGGCGACCTGGGCGGCTCCGTCGACCCCGACGGCCGCGGTCAGCGCGCCCCAGTCGGTGTCTTCGGCGGCGCCGCGCAACGCGGTCAGGATGCCGTCGCGCAGGGCGATCGTGGTCGCCCGACCGCCCGCGTCCGCAGCCGCCGCGGCGATGCCGGCGTAGATCAGCTCCAGGGCGTGGTCCTCGCCGCGATTGCGCAGCGACAGCGCCTCGTCCTCGGTGAACACCGCCTTGGGCCAGGCGATCCGGGTTTCCGTGCCGATCGCGTCGCTGTGGAAGCGCCCGTTGAAGATCTGGCTGAGATTCTGCGGCGGCAGGCAGATGGTGGGCACGCCCAGCCGACCGGCCTCCAGCAGGGTGGTCAGGCCGGGGGAGGCCAACAGGATGTCGCAGCCGGCCACCCGGTCCAGGAACTCGCCGTGTGCGAGCGCCCCCGTGGTCACGCGTGGCGGTGCGATCGACGCGTCCACGAGTGCTCCGGCCAGGTCGGCGGGCAGGTTCCCGGCCACGTGCACCTCGTGGACGCCGTGGGCGGCGAGCGCCTCCAGGACGGCGGGCACGACGATGCGCGGGTAGGCCGTCCAGTCGCCGAGCCGAGGGGCGCGCAGGCCGCCCAGGCTGACCAGGGCCGTGCGGTGCGGACGGGTGGTGCGCGCGGCCGGCTCGGCGGCCGACGGGGCGCCGACGACCGCTTCCACCCAGCGCAGGTTCCGGACGGACGCCAGCACGTCCCGGCACTCGGGGGGAAGTTCGACGCATTTCTGCGCGCAGTAGACCGTCGCGTCCAGGGGGAGCGCGGCCCGATCCCCCTCGGACCACATGAACGGCAGGCTGTCCACGAACACGGTGGGAACGCCGGCCGCCTCCAGCGTCGTGGCGAGCGCACCGTCCAGGACGACGACCGCGGCGGCCACCCCTTCCGACCGGGCGATGGCGCCGACCGCGCCGGGTACGTCCGTCTCCGGCAGGTCGTACCAGCGGTCGATGGCGTGTTCGGCCAACACCGGGCGGCCGAGGCCGGAGGCCAGACCGACGAACCTCAGGGGCACGGTCGATCGCTCGCGCACGGCCGACAGGACGGCGCCGAGTTTTCCCGAACTGCCCCAGCCGAATTCCACGCCGGAGACGACCACGGTTCGTGCATTGGGATCAGTGCGCATTGAATCCGTCGACTTCCCGTTCGGGCGAGTTGGCGGAATCAATATAGGTCGATATTCCCGAACGGTGCAACCGGTTCGTCGGTTGTTTTCGGAATGCATTGTCGATATTCCGAAATGCATTCAGTTATTCGATGGGAAGGACTATTGATATGAAGAATGGTGGTGGCGGGTGGGCCTCAGCCGGCCAGCAGGCACAGCAGTTGTTCGCGGTCCGGCCCGGGTGGCCCCATCGGAGAGGGTGACGCGGGCGGCGCGGGTGGTGCGTCGGCGATCCTGGCCCGGATGACCGGTCGCGCGAGCACGTCGCGAGTCAGCGCGAGGCAGGTGGCGGTCTCCAACAGGCCGCGGAAGACCTCGGCGTCCCGGAAGGCGGCGGCGGTGAACGGGGTCGGCCCGGGCGCCGGTTCGCCGATCCGGTCGGGCGCCATCTCGGCGGCGCGTGCGCGGTCGGCGGCGATCTGCTCCCGATAGAACGGCGCGACCACCCGCTCCGTGGCCTCGTCCCAGGCGAGCGGGAACCCGGCCGGATCGTCGGCGTGTTCGCGGACCACGTCCCGGAGCAATCGGGCGTGCAGCAGTCCGATGCTCAACCCCCGGGCGGCGGTGGGGTTGGTACAGGCCCACGCGTCGCCCACTGCGGCGAAGCCGGTGGCCACCGGACGTCCGGCCGACACGAACCGCCGCCGGCAGTCCAGGACTCCGGCCATCGCCACGACATCGGTGATGGGCGTGCCGTCCAGCCAGTGCGCCTGGAGCGGGCAGGCGCCGACCACCCGGGTGAAAGCCTCGGGGTCGCGCAGCGCCTTGAGCGGGGCGTCGCCGGTGCCGGTGACCACCGTGATCGACCACGTGTCGTTGTCGCCGGGAATGGTCAGCAACGCGAAGGTGCCGTACGGCGTGAACGGTGCGCTGCGTCGCCGCGGTAGCCGTGGGCCGGTGAAGTAGCGGGTGTAGTAGGCGAATCCGCCGTCCTCGGACTCGGTCTCCGGGCCCGCCGCGCCGATTCCGGCCAGCCAGTGCGCGGAGGGGGTGCGCCGTCCCGTGGCGTCCACCACCAGGTCCGCGCGGAACTCGGCGCCGTCGACGGTGCGTACGCCGGCCACATGCGGGATGCCGGGCAGTAGCGACGCGCCGGCGAGCAGGCCGGCAATCGCCGTGCCCCGATGTATCCGGATGTCCGCGTCCTCGGCGGCTGCGGCGAACACCGCCTCGACCACCGGCCGCCGGCCGGTGACGAAGCGGAAGCGGTCGTCGTCGGGATCGGGGACGTAGCCGGCGACGCTCGGCGGCAACGGCAACAGCGCGCTGTCCTGGTGGCACCCGGCCGCCACGAGTCGGTCCAGCACATCCGGCAGTTCCTGGGCCAGCACCTGGCGAAACCGGGGCAGCAGGTTGTGCGGCTGGCGAAACTGGGCCACGCCGCGGCGCTCCCAGCTCAGCCACGCGTCCGCGGGATCGGCGGGCGGAGCCGAGGGGTCACGCTCGCACACGGTGACGGTATGCCCACCGCGCGACAACATCAGGGCCGTGGCCAGCCCCACCACGCCGCCGCCGCACACGATGACCGATGTCGTCGGACTCTCGTTGTCCATGGGCCACACGGTGACAGGTCGACCGGCTGCCCGCGATCCCTTTTCGAGTCCGCCGCGCAACCGCCTCGCGCCGACCGTGCGGGTGCGGCGGCTCCTGTTTCGAGGCCCGCCACAGCCAAATCCGTTGGCGGATCGCCCGGTTGCGGCCATAGTGTCGGCCATGGCTTCCCTAGTGCATCACGTGACCATCGACTGTGCGGACACCTACCGGCTCGGGACCTTCTGGGCAGCGGTCCTGGACACCAGGATCAGTGACGACGATCAGCCGGGCGACCCCGAGGCGCTGGTCGAGACGGAGGGCGTCTCGATCCTGTTCATCGCCGTGCCCGAGGGCAAGGTGGTGAAGAACCGGATGCACTTCGACCTCCAACCCACGGACCGCACCCGGGACGAGGAGGTCGAGCGGGTGTCGGCGCTCGGCGCCACCCTGGTCGCCGACCACCGCCGCCCCGACGGATCCGGCTGGGTCACCCTCGCAGACCTCGAAGGCAACGAATTCTGCGTGGAACGCAGCGCTGCGGAACGAGCCGCCGGCTCCTGACCCCACGCTGCGCCGAGCCGCAGCCCCGGGGCGGTCATGCGGCAACTGCTCTGCCCTGAACACTACTTGTGAGACACGCGGGGGCCGAGCCGACACCGCCGGGCCGGTGCGCCCGTTCCCCGGGGACCGGGCGCGCCGACGGCGGAGCGGTTCACATCATCAGCAGGTCGATCATCCGGTCGTGCGTGTGTTGCAGCGCCTGTACGTTCCCCTCGAACCGACGTGCCGCCATCGCGTTCGTGAGCGCCAACACCCAGGCGTCGTTGCGGGCCTTGGTGCCCTTGTTGTTCGCGGCGATCTGCACGTTGGCGTAGCGCAGGCCCTTGAGGATGTTGCGGATCTCGGCGTGCGCGTCGGCGGCGGTCCCGATCATCCCGTGGTCGTTCTCGATGGTGGCGGTGGCCACGGCGGCGTAGAGCGTGTCGGCGATGATGTTCCAGCGATCCCGCGCGCGGCCCATCCGCATCGTCAACGGGTTCGCGAAGCTGCGTACGCCGGGGGTGGCCGGCCAGTGGGTCGGGGCCGGATGCGGCAGGGGGACGGCGGGGACCGGCGGCGGTATCGCCACCATCGGCGTACTCGTCCACGCGGTGTGCCAGGTCGTTCCGGCGCCGGCCGGATCGGTCTGGTACATCTGGAAGTAGTAGCGCTCGTCCGGACTGGGCACCGCGTCCTCGGCGTTGCGCGCGTAGTTCTCCAGGGTCACCACGTCGGACCCGTCGGAGGCGACCACCCCCGCCCAGTGATCGCCCCAGGTCCTGCTGCTCAACAGCACCGGATTCGCGCCGGCCATGGGACGGTAGAAGTCGGTCTGGCTGGGATAGGCGCCCTGGGCCAACTGGGACGTCGGGGCGGTGACGACCAGGCTCACGGTCAGGAACCCCTCGCCGACCCCGGGCGCGGCGAACTGGTTGAGTCCGTACGTCTGGAGATACCCGGTGAACGTCGCCGTCGGCGCGTGCGCGGCGGCGCCGTAGGCCGCGGCGATGGTGCGCGCGGTGTCGGCGACCGTCACCAGGTCGGTGTCGTCGAGCACCGGCGGCGGCGGACCCGGCAACAGCGCCCGGGCGATGTGATATTCGAGCATGTGATGGTGCGGCACATGCGGGTTCGCTTCGAACCGTACCGAAGGGAACGGTACGCCGATCACGTGCGAGATCATCTCGTTGCACGGCTGGTTGCAGGGCATGTTCAGGCCGGTCGTGCCCGACGCGGCCTCCTGCGGCAGCACCCGGAGCAGCGTGTTGCCCGCGACGGTGATCCGCCGCTGGTTCGCCCCGGGCGGATCGGCCACCAGCCGAAAGCGCGAATTGATGAGCGTCAGGCGGTGGTTGCTCGCGTCGACGACGGCCTGCGTCGCGTAGAAGCACTTCGGTTGCCGGACCCCGAGGTCGCAATCCTCGATCGCCATCTCGTTGTTGCCCGACACCCGCAGCGATACCCCGCCCGGATTCGTCGCCGCGAGCCGCACGGTCGGCGGCGCACCGGTCATGAACGACTGTCCACCGCCCGCCTTGACCTGCCCGATGAACGAGTCCTGCGGCTGTACGGGCGCGTGATGCGCACCACCGCCGACGACCACGAACGGCGCCCCCGGACCGGCGGCGTGCACGTTGTAGAACTGTGTCACCGCGCGCCCGTGGCGCCCGGCGCCCGGCACCCGCACCGGCAGGCCGCGCGCGACGCGCCGGCCGGCCTCGATCGCCTCCGCCTCCAGCGCCGGGTCCGGGGCGCCGGGGCGGACCCGGCCGTACCGCTGCTGCAACACGTGGGCCAGCTCGTGCCCGATCAGCTCGCGCCCCGCGACGCTGTGCGGGTCGTACGCGCCCGGCGCGAACGCGAGGTCCGTGCCGTGTGTACAGGCGAGCTGCCCGGCGCCGAACGTGCCTGTGCCCAGGGCCCCTTGGTGAATCCGTACCGCCGCGAACCCGGCGTCGAACAATTCCTCGAACGCGCCGCGCACCGCCGGCGACACAGCTCTTTCCCCGCCCACGCCAAACCCCCCAGCTCGGCCGACCCGACAACACGCTCGAAGCTACGT